>NZ_CP090059.1:4215000-4386171 GCF_021391395.1 Sphingomonas cannabina
GCCCATGCCGCGCAGCACCGTCGCGATCTCGTCGGGGATGGTGCCGTCGGCCTTGGGCCCGACGTTGAGCAGCAGATTGCCGTTCTTGCTGACGATGTCGATCAGGTCGGCCACCAGCGACGGCGCGGTGCGGTAGGTGTCGTTCCGGGCATAGCCCCAGCTGTGCACGCTGACCGAGGTGTCCGACTGCCAGGGCGTGAGCTTCAGCGCATCCGTCTTGCCGCGCTCCATGTCGAACAGCGCGCTGCCCTCGGCGAACTGCGAACCCTTGTAGGCGATGATGCCCTGCTCGTGCCGCGCGGCCGAGCGGTTGTAGTAATAGGCGGCGGTGTCGCGCATCAGCGGTGCGAACATCGGCGCCGAGGTCCACCAGTCGAAATAGATGAGCTCGGGCCGGTATTTGTCGATCAGTTCGGTGGTGCGCGCCATCCAGTCGTTCAGGAACGCCTTGTTCGGCGGCATCCAGTTCTGGAGCGAATCGCTGTCCGGCCAGGTCGTCGGCGCGTCGGCGGGAAGGCCGGTCGGCGCCGCTGGGCCGTAGAGGCCGGCGTACTTCGGATCGTTGACGTCCGAATCATAGGTGCGGCCCACATGGTACCACCACCAATGCTCCGCGCGGTGGGAGGAGAGGCCGAAGTGCATGCCCGTCGCCCGCGCCGCCTCGGCGATCAGCCCGACCACGTCGCGATGCGGCCCCATGTCCGCCGCGTCCCATTCGGTGAGGTCGGAGGCGTACATCGCGAAGCCGTCGCAATGCTCGGCGACCGGCACGACGTAGCGCGCGCCGGCGTCGGAGAAGAGCTGGACCCAGGCGGCGGGATCGAACTTCTCCGCCTTGAACTGAGGAATGAAGTCCTTGTAGCCGAACTTCGACTGCGGGCCGTAGGTCTTGACGTGGTGCTCGTAGGCGGCGTTGCCCGGCACGTACATGTTGCGCGAATACCATTCGTTCGCGAACGCCGGCACCGAATAGACGCCCCAGTGGATGAAGATGCCGAACTTGGCGTCGCGGAACCATTCCGGCGTGCGATAGCCCTGGCGCAGCGAATCCCAGTCGGACTTGAACGGCCCCTGCGCGACGCCCGCCTGCACCTCGCGCAGCTTCGCATCGACCTTAGCCTGGTAGCCCGGCACCTCGGCTGCCGCCGGTGCCGCGACCGCCAGCGCAAGCAGCGATGCCGACATCGCGGCCATGCGCCCGATCGAACCCTTGATCCCGGCCATCAACGCCTCTCCCCCGCTTGTGCTTTCGCTATCGTTAGCCGGGTAAGGAAGGCCGGATCAACAAAAATCCTATAATCACACTAATTCATTGCCGCCGGCTTCGGCCCGCCGGTCGCCCAGTCGAGCAGCTCGACGGTATGGACCACCGGAATCGCCGCCCGCTGCCCGATCTGCACCGCGCAGCCGATGTTGCCGGTGGCGATCACGTCGGCATCGAGCCGGGCGAGGTTCGCCGCCTTGCGGTCGCCGAGCTTCCCGGCGATCTCAGGCTGGAGGATGTTGTAGGTCCCGGCCGAGCCGCAGCAGAGATGCGCCTCCACCGGCGTGCGCACGACATAGCCGGCGTCGGCGAGCAGCCGCTTCGGCGCCTCGGTGACCTTCTGGCCATGCTGGAGCGAGCAGGCGGCGTGATAGGCGACCGTCAGCCCGTGCCCGTCGCCGGCGGGCAGCTCCGCCTCGACCAGCAGCTCGCTCACGTCCTTCGCCAGCGCCGACACCCGCGCCGCCTTGTCGGCATAGGCGGGGTCCTCGCGCAGCATGAAGCCATAGTCCTTGATCGTGGTGCCGCAGCCCGAGGTGGTGATGACGATCGCGTCGAGCCCGCCGTCCTCGATCAGCGCGGTCCAGGCGTCGACGTTGCGGCGCGCGGCGGCGAGGCTCGCGGCGTCCTTGCCCATGTGATGGACCAGCGCGCCGCAGCAGCCCTCGCCGGGCGCGAACGTCACGTCATAGCCGGCGCGGTTGAGCAGCCGTACCGTCGCCGCGCGAATCTCGGGACGCAGCACCGGCTCGGCGCAGCCCTGCATCAGCGCGACGCGGCCGCGCGCCTGCGGCGCCGGCGAGGGTGCGTCGGAGGGAGCGGGCGGCACCCGATTCGGCGCCAGCGCCAGCATCGCCGCCATCGGCTTGAGCGCGGCGATGCGCTCGACCAGCGGCGTCGCCGGCCGCGCGAGCCGGGCCAGGGCGAGCGCGAGCCGGAACCGCCCCTGATAGGGCAGCACCTGGGCCAGCAGCGTGCGGAACAGCCGCTCGCGCAACGGCCGGCGATAGCGCTCCTCGATATAGGCGCGGGCGTGGTCGACCAGGTGCATGTAGTTCACGCCGGACGGGCAGGTGGTCATGCACGACAGGCAGGAGAGACAGCGGTCGATGTGCTTGACGATCTCCGCGGTCGGCTCGCGCTCGTTCTCGAGCATGTCCTTCATCAGGTAGATGCGGCCGCGCGGGCTGTCGAGCTCGTCGCCGAGCAGGACATAGGTCGGGCAGGTCGCGGTGCAGAAGCCGCAATGCACGCATTTGCGGATCACCGCCTCGGACGCGGCCATCGCCGGATCGGCGAGCTGTTCGGGGGAGAAATGGGTCTGCATGGCCTAGAAGCGCCCCGTCTCGAACACACCCGCCGGATCGAAGGCGCGGCGCACCCGCTCTTCCAGCGCGGCGACGCCCGGCGCGAGCGGGTGCAGCGTCGGCACCGCGGCCCGTATCGCCTCGGGCGCGCGGATCAGCATGGCATGGCCGCCGGCCTTCGCCGCCGCGTCCCGGACCAGCGCCGGATCGCCATCGAACGCGACCCACACCAGCCCGCCGGCCCAGTCGAACAGCCAGCGCGCGCCGTGCGGCTCCAGCGCGGCCGCGACGGAGGGCCCGCCGCTCGGCGGCACGTTGACGCGCCAGAGGGGGGTCTCAGTGACTAGCCCCTCCCCTTCAGGAGCATCAGGCCGGTCATCGCCCCGCGATGACCTAAACAGCGCGGGGCGCTGTTTACCTGATGCTGGGTTGGGGTGGGGCCTATCCACAGGCGACGTCGCTTGCGGCACCGCCCCACCCCCAACCCCTCCCCTGAAGGGGAGGGGCTTAGAGAACGGCACGCGCAGCCGATCCCACCAAGCCGCATCCTTTTCACCGTCGAGGGCAACGACCTTGCCATGCTCGCCAAGCACCTGTTCGATCATCCGGCATCGCGCCGTCACCGACGGCCCGAACCCGAGCAGCCGGAGCGCCGTCACCGAGGGTCCGTCCCCCGCCGGCAGATAGGCCGCCGCGCCGACCTCGGCCGGCGATCCCATCGCCGCCGCCATCACCTTCACCGCCGCCGCTGGATCGAGCCCCTCCACCGCGCGCGTCGCCGCAATCGGCGGGCGCGGCAGCACCTTCAGCGTCATCTCGGTGATCGCGAACAGCCGGCCCCAGCTTCCCGCCGCGAGCTTGGGCAGGTCGTAGCCGGTGACGTTCTTCACGACCTTCGCCCCGGCCACGAACGTCTCCGCCCGCCCCGACACCGCGCGCAGTCCGAGCAGATGATCGCGCGGCGCTCCGCCGGAAAGCCTGAGCGACCCCGCCACCCCCGCCGCGACCACGCCGCCGATCGTTGCGGCACCCGACGTCTCGCCAAGCAACGGCCCATGGTCGAACGGATCGAACGCCAGCCTTTGCCCGCGTCCGGCGACCAGCGCCTCGACCTCGACGAGCGGCGTCCCCGGCCGCACCGTCAGCACCAGCTCGGCCGGGTCGTAGTCGACCACGCCGGACAGCCCCGACAGGTCGAGTATCCGCGCCTCTGGCCGCGCCGCGCCGATCGCCGCCTTGCTGCCGCCGCCGCGGATGTCGAGCGTCGCGCCGGCCCGGATGGCGTCGGCGATCGCGTCGCGGACCTCGTCTTCGTTGGTCGGCCGCATCAGAAGCGCGGCAGCTCGGGGTGCGGCAGCTGCCCGCGATGGATGTGCATCCGGCCGAGCTCGGCGCAGCGGTGCAGCGTCGGGAACACCTTGCCGGGATTGAGCAGTCCGTCCGGATCGAAGGCGCATTTCAGCCGCTGCTGCTGGGCGAGGTCGTCCTCGCCGAACATCGTCGGCATCAGGTCGCGCTTCTCGACGCCGACGCCGTGCTCGCCGGTCAGCACCCCGCCGACCTCGACACAGAGCCGCAGGATGTCGCTCCCGAACGCCTCGGCGCGCTCGAGCTGGCCGGGCTGATTGGCGTCGTAGAGGATCAGCGGATGGAGGTTGCCGTCGCCGGCGTGGAAGACGTTGGCGACCTCCAGCCCGTAGCGTTCGGACAGTTGGTTCATCCGCTCCAGCACCTCGGGCAGGCGCCGGCGCGGGATGGTACCGTCCATGCAGTAATAGTCGGGCGAGATGCGTCCCACTGCCGGAAACGCCGCCTTGCGCCCGGCCCAGAAGGCGACCCGCTCCGCCTCGTCCTCAGAGGCGCGCAACGTGGTCGAGCCGTTGGCGCGGGCGATCTTCGTCACCTCGTCGATCAGATGGTCGCACTCGGCGCCGACCCCGTCGAGCTCGACGATCAGCAGCGCCTCGACGTCGAGCGGATAGCCGACCTGGACGAACGCTTCGGCGGCATGGATCGCCGGCTTGTCCATCATCTCCATGCCCGCCGGGATGATCCCGGCGGCGATCACGTCGGCGACGCACTGCCCGGCGCCCTCGACGCTCGGGAAGCCGATCAGCAGCGCCCGCGCGCCCTCGGGCTTCGGCAGGATGCGCACCGTCACTTCGGTGACGACACCGAGCAGCCCCTCCGACCCCACCACGACGCCGAGCAGGTCGAGCCCGGCCGGATCGAGCTGCCGTCCGCCCAGCCGCGCGATCTCGCCGTCCATCATCACCAGCTCGACGCCGAGCACGTTGTTGGTGGTGAGCCCGTACTTCAGGCAGTGCACCCCGCCGGAGTTCTCGGCGACGTTGCCGCCGATCGAGCAGGCGATCTGGCTCGACGGATCGGGCGCATAGTAGAAGCCGCGCTCCTCCACCGCGCGGGTGATGGCGAGGTTGGTGACGCCCGGCTGCACCACCGCGATGCGATCGTCATAGTCGATGTCGAGCACGCGGTTGAACTTGCCGAGCCCCAGCAGCACCGCGTCCGCCAGCGGCAGCGCCCCGCCCGACAGCGAGGTGCCCGATCCGCGCGGCACCACCTTCACCCCCTCGGCATGGCACCAGCGCAGCACCCGGGAGACCTGCTCGGTCGTCTCGGGCAGCACCACCACCATCGGCATCTGGCGATAGGCGGTGAGCCCGTCGCTCTCATAGGGACGCAGGCCGTCGGGATCGGCGATCACGCCCTCGCCCGGCACGATCCGCCGGAGCGCCGCGACGATCGCATCGCGCCGCGCCAGCGTTCCGGCGTCGGGTTCGGGCATCTTCAGCGTCATGCGGTCCTTCCTACTCCCCACCGTCATCCCGGCGCAAAACTCGCTACTTGCACTACTCATTATACCAGCATACCATGACCGCCAAGTCAGCTTTGCGGAGGCATTCACATGGTCGCGATTGCGCTGTTCGGCGCGGGCGGGAAGATGGGCGCGCGCCTGTCGCGCAACCTCAAATCGAGCGAATACGACGTCCGCCACGTCGAACTGAGCGAGACCGGCCGCGCGCGCCTGCGCGACGAGCTCGGCATCGAATGCGTCGACCAGGCGGCCGCGCTCGAGGGCGTCGACGTGGTGATCCTCGCCGTGCCCGACACGCATGTCGGCAAGGTCGCGCACGAGATCTCGCCTGCGCTCAAGGCCGGCACGATGGTGGTCGCGCTCGATGCCGCCGCGCCCTTCGCCGGGCATTTCCCGGACCGGAGCGACCTCACCTATTTCGTCACCCACCCCTGCCACCCGCCGATCTTCAACGACGAGACCGATCCCGCCGCGCGCGACGACCGGTTCGGCGGGCTCCACGCGCGCCAGAGCATCGTCAGCGCGCTGATGCAGGGGCCGGAGGAGCATTACGACCTCGGCGAGGAAATCGCCAAAGTGATCTGGGCGCCGATCCTGCGCTCGCACAAGGTGACGGTCGAGCAGATGGCGCTGCTCGAGCCGGGCCTGTCCGAGACGGTCTGCGCCTCGCTGCTCGACGTCATGCGCGAGGCGATGGACGAGGTGGTCGACCGCGGCGTGCCCGCGGAGGCCGCGCGCGACTTCCTGCTCGGCCATATGAACATCCTGGCGGCCGTGATCTTCAAGCACGTCCCCGGCGTCTTCTCCGACGCGTGCAACAAGGCGATCACCTTCGGCAAGCCCGCGCTGATGCGCGAGGACTGGAAGAAGGTGTTCGAGCCCGACGAGCTCGCCGCCAGCATCCAGCGGATCACCTGAAGCGGATTTGGTCTAGGACGGATCGACGTTGGAGGGAGTGACTGACATCTCAACCCTCCTCCCCGTCACCCCGGACTTGTTCCGGGGTCCACCGGGAGGCAAGGACTGGACAAGAGGTTTTGAGCGCAGACGGCGAGGCGAAGTGGACCCCGGAACAAGTCCGGGGTGACGGTCGGGAAGCGGGCTACGGAAGACCTACAACCTCAAAGGTCGACCGGCTCTAAGGCTCCCGGAAAAGAGGAGCGGGATCGGGAGAGGCAGATGATCGCAAGGCGCACGGTTCTGGGCATGTTGGGAGCAGCGACGCTGGTCGCGGGCTGCTCGCCCACTGCCGGCGCCGGGCACGGCATCATCGCGATCATCACGCCGCCCTACGACAACCCCTTCTTCCGCGCCCAGGCGGAGGCGGCGCGCGACCGCGCGGTGGCGCTCGGCTACGAGCCGCTGATGCTCGTCCACGACGACGACGCCAGCAAACAGTCCGAGATGATCGACACGGCGATCGCGCGCGGGGCGAAGGCGATCATCCTCGACAATGCCGGCGCCGCCGCCACGGTGGCCGCGGTGCGCCGCGCCAAGGCGGCGGGCGTGCCCTCCTTCCTGATCGACCGCGAATTGAACGTGCGCGGCGTCGCGGTCTCGCAGATCGTCTCGAACAACTATCAGGGCGCGCAGATCGGCGCCGAGGCGTTCGTCGCGGCGATGGGCGAGAGGGGCGCCTACGCCGAGCTGGTCGGGCGCGAGGCGGACACCAACGCGACGATCCGGTCCGAGGGGTTCCACGCGATCGTCGACCAATATCCCGATCTCGAGCTGGTCGCGCGCCAGTCGGCCAACTGGAGCCAGACCGAGGCCTATGCCAAGATGGAATCGATGCTGCAGGCCAATCCGCAGATCAAAGGGGTGATCGCGGGCAACGACACCATGGCGATGGGCGCCTGGGCGGCGCTCAAGGCGGCGGGACGCACCGACGTGATCGTGGTCGGCTTCGACGGCAGCGACGACGTGAAGCAGTCGATCCTGGCGGGAGGCATCCGCGCGACCGTGCTCCAGCCCGCCTCGCGCCAGGCGCGGATGGCGGTCGAGCAGGCCGACGCCTATCTGCGCACCGGCAAGACCGGCGCGCCCGAGAAGCAGCTGATCGACTGCATCCTGATCGTGCCGGGCAACGCCCGGCGGCTCAGCAACTTCGACATGCGCGCATGACGCGGGCGGCCTGGATGATCGCGCTGGCGCTGCTCGCCGGCTGCCGGCTCGAGACGCGCGAGGAGGCCGCGCGCCATGCCGCGAGCGCCGAGGTCGCCGATATCGACGGCATGGCCGACGAGGCGGCGCGCGATCTTCCCACTGCAATCGCCGGCAAGGCGGCAGCGTTCCAGCCGGGCCGCACCGGCGATGCGGCGCTCGCGGTGCGCCTCACCGGCCGCGTGCTTCTGGCGACCGGCGGCGAACGCGCCCGCTCGCTCGCCATCGACACGGATGGCGACGGCAGCGCCGACGCGATCGTCCAGCTCGGCCCGGTGGTGCGCGGCACCGCGCTGCGCGACGCGCTCGGCACGCGTACGTTCAACGACTTCGACAGCCAGATCGAGTATGCCCGCTACGCCCGCGCCATCAATGACCGCATTGTCGGCCGGGTGCGCGCCGCGGCGAAGGGCCTGACGTCCGGCGCGCGCGTCGAGGTGATCGGCGCCTATGTGCCCGGTGACGACCGTCCCGCCTTCGTCACCCCCGCCGCGATCCGGCCCGCCGCATGACTGCCCCGCGCCTCCGCGCCGAGCGTGTGTCGAAGCTCTATCCCGGCGTGCAGGCGCTCGATGCGGTAGACTTCGACGTCCATGCCGGTGCGGTCAACGTGCTGATCGGCGAGAACGGCGCGGGCAAGTCGACGCTGATGAAGATCATCGCCGGGGTCGAGGCGCCGAGCGCCGGCCGGCTGCTGCTCGACGGCGCGGAGGTGAGCTTCGCCAACCCCGCCGCGGCCGCGCGGCAGGGCGTATGCATGGTGTTCCAAGAACTGAGTCTATTCGCCAACCTCAGCATCGCCGAGAACGTCTTCATCGGCCGCGAGCGCTGCCGGATGGGCATCGACATCGACCAGGGCTCCGAGATCGAGCGCACCCGCGAGGTGCTGGCCCGGCTCGGCCATCCGCTCGATCCGCGCGCGCTGGTCTCCACGCTCACCATCGGCCAGCAGCAGATCGTCGAGATCGCCCGCGCGCTGGCGCAGGACGCGCGGGTGCTGATCCTCGACGAGCCGACCTCGGCGTTGAGCGCGGCTGAGGCGGAGACCTTGTTCGGGGTGATCGCCGAGCTGAAGGCACGCGGCGTCGCGATCGTCTACATCTCGCACCGGCTCGAGGAGCTGAAGCGGATCGGCGACCACGTCACCGTCCTGCGCGACGGCCGCCTCGTCGCCACCGCCGAGATGCGCGACGTCGACGTGCCGTGGATCGTCCGCCAGATGATCGGCCGCGACGCCCCCGCCCGCGCCGAGTCCTCGCGCGGCGAGCCGGGCGCGGAGGTGCTGCGCGTCACCGACCTCGTCCTGCCCCGCGAGCGCGGCGGCTTCACCGTCGACCATGTCTCGCTGACGGTGCGCGCGGGCGAGATCGTCGGCATCTACGGCCTGCTCGGCGCCGGCCGCACCGAGCTGCTCGAATCGATCATGGGCTGTCGCCGCGACGCGACCGGACGGATCGAGATCGCCGGCAGCGACGTGACCGGCCGCGACGTCGCCGGACGCATGGCCGCCGGCGTCGCACTGGTACCGGAGGACCGCCGCCACGCCGGCTTCGTCCACAGCTTCTCGGTCGCGCGCAACCTGACGCTGGCCAGCCTGAGGCGCTTCACCCGCCTGTTCCATCTCGATCCCGCGCGCGAGGCCGAAGCGGTGAATTCCTCGACCGGCGATCTCGCCATCAAGGCGGCTGGCCCCGATACGCTGGTCACCACCCTGTCGGGCGGCAACCAGCAGAAGGTGGTGATCGGCAAGGCGCTGCTCACCCGGCCGAGGGTGCTGCTGCTCGACGAGCCCACGCGCGGCGTCGACGTCGGCGCCAAGGCCGAGCAGTACCGGCTGATCCGCCGCCTCGCCGACGAAGGGCTGGGCGTGCTGTTCGCGACGTCCGAGCTCGACGAGCTGACCGCGCTCGCCGACCGCGTCCTGGTGATGCGCGAGGGGATGATCGCGCTCGACCTGCCGTGCGACGCGGCCGATCATGACGGCATCACCGCCGCGGCCAATCCGCGTGCCGAGGCGGCCTGAAGGGGGAACGATGGGAGGCGACACGCTGCTTGTGCTGATGCGGCTGAGGACGGTGATCGCGCTGGTCGTCGTGCTCGCCGTCTTCTCCGCCGCCGCGCCCAATTTCCTCAGCAGCGCCAACATGGTGCTGATGCTGAAGCATGTCGCGCTGAACGCGATCCTGGCGATCGGTCTCACCTATGTGATCGTCGCCGGCGGCATCGACCTGTCGGTAGGATCGGTGGCGGGGCTCGCCGGCATGGTCGCGGGGTTCCTGATGCTGAACGGGGTGCCCGTCGGCGGCGACATGCTGGTGCGGTTCAACCTCTTCGAGATCATCCTGATCGTGCTCGCGCTCGGCCTCGCGATCGGGTTCGTCAACGGCCTGCTGGTCGCACGGCTCAAGGTCGCGCCGTTCATCGCCACGCTCGGCACGCTCTACGTCGTGCGCGGCGCCGCGCTGCTGTCGTCGGACGGGCGGACCTTTCCCGACCTCGTCGGCGATCCCTATTACGGCACCGAAGGGTTCCCGGTGATCGGCGGCGGCTATCTAGTCGGCCTGCCGGTGTCGGTGTGGATCCTGGCGGTGATCGCCGCGATCGCCGCCTATGTCGCGATGCGCACGCCGCTCGGGCGGCAGGTCTATGCGGTCGGCGGCAACGCCCATGCCGCAGCGCTTTCGGGCATCCGCGTGAACCGCGTGCTGGTCGTCACCTACATGGTCTCCGGCTTCTGCGCGGCGGTGGTCGGCCTGATCATCGCCTCCGAGCTGCAGGCGGCGCACCCAGCCACCGGCGAAACCTTCGAGCTCAACGCCATCGCCGCGGCGGTGCTCGGCGGCGCCTCGATGAGCGGCGGGCGTGGGACCATCGTCGGCACCTTGGTCGGCGCGGCGGTGATCGGCGTGCTCGGCGACGGCATGGTGATGATGGGGGTGAGCGCCTTCTGGCAGATGGTGATCAAGGGCCTCGTCATCATCGCCGCAGTGCTGCTCGACGGCGCCCAGGCGCGGCTCCAGCATCGCGTCGCGATCCGGCGCGCGGCGGCGATGGCGTGATGCTGCGGGGCGCGCTCATCGGCTGCGGCTTCTTCGCCGCCAACCAGCTCCACGCATGGCGCGACCTGGAGGGCGTCGAGATCGTCGCGATCTGCGATACCGACGCCACGCGCCTCGCCGTCACCGGCGACCAGTTCGGCATCGTCCGGCGCTACATCGATGCGGCGGAAATGCTCGCGGCTGAGAAACTCGACTTCGTCGACATCGCCACGACACCGCCCAGCCACCGCGCGCTGGTCGAGCTCGCCGCCCGCCATCGCCTGCCGGTGATCTGCCAGAAGCCGCTCGCCGCCACCTACGCCGACGCCGAGGCGATGGTCGCCGCCTGCGCCGCCGCGGGCGTGCCGATGATGGTGCACGAGAACTTCCGCTGGCAGGCGCCGATCCGAGCCCTGCGCACCGTGATCGACGAGGGACGCATCGGCACCCCCTTCTTCGCGCGCTTCGCCTTCCGCTCGGGCTTCGACGTCTATGCCGCCCAGCCGTACCTCGCCGAGGGCGAGCGCTTCATCATCGAGGACCTCGGCATCCACATCCTCGACGTCGCCCGCTTCGTGATGGGCGAAGCGGCCACGCTCGCCTGCCGCATCCAGCGCGTCAACCCGGCGATCCGCGGCGAGGACGTCGCGACGATCATGCTCGGCCATGCGGGCGGTGCCACCAGCATCGTCGACTGCAGCTACGCGACGCCGATCCATGACGAGCTGTTCCCGCAGACGCTGATCGAGGTCGACGGCGACCGCGGTCGGCTGAAGCTGGAGGCGAACTACCGTCTCACCATCGAGGACCGCGATTCGCTTGAGGTGCACGACGTCGCCCCGCCGCTGCTGTCCTGGGCGGAACGGCCATGGCACGGCATCCAGGAGAGCGTCGCCGCGATCCAGCGCCACTGGGTCGAATGCCTCGCCGCCGGCTGCGAGCCCGACACCTCAGGCCGCGACAATCTTCGCACGCTCGCGCTGGTCGATGCCGCCTATCGCAGCGCCGCCGAGGGCCGCACGATCGATGTCGACCCGCGCTGAGCAGCTCTACGGCACCGACGAGCTCGAGCCGACACCGCTGCGGCTGGCAATCGGGCCACTGTCGTTCGAGCTGGTCAACGGCAATGTCCGCGCGATCCGCGTCGGCGGGACGGAAGTGCTGCGCGGCATCCAGTATCTCGTGCGCGACCGCGACTGGGGCACGCTGAGCCCCGCGATCACCGATCTCGCGGTGACGGAACATGGCGACCGCATCACCATCACCTATCGTGCGTCGGTGCGCGACCCCGATGGCGCGAGGCTGGATTATCAGGCGACGATCCACGCCACCGGCACTAGCCTGGAATTCGCCGTGGAGGCTGCGGCGCAGGACGACTTCACCACCAATCGCCTTGGCTTCTGCGTGCTGCACCCGGCCGGCCTCGCGGGTGCCCCGCTGACGGTCGAGCACGGCGACGGCAGCATCGAACGATCGGCCTTTCCGACGCTGATCGAGCCGTGGCAGCCCTTCACCGATATCCGCGCGCTGATCCATCGCCAGGATGGCGCGACGATCGCCTGCCGCCTCGACGGCGACACCTTCGAGATGGAGGACCAGCGCAACTGGTCCGACGCCTCGTACAAGACCTACGTTCGTCCGCTCGCGCGGCCCTGGCCTTATATGGTGCCCGCCGGCACGGCCGATCGCCAGTCGGTGACGATCGCCATCGAGGGATCGCTATCGCCGGCGGCGCAAGCGAGCGGCCCGGTCACGATCGCACTCGACAATCCGGTCGGTGCGATGCCGCGCATCGGCCTGGTGGTCACCGCCGCTCAAGCCGCCGCCACGCTCGCCGAAGCTGAGGCATTACGGTCGATCGCCCCGCAGGACCTGCTGCTGACCTTCGAAGCCCACGCCGGACATGGCGCCGCCGAGATGCAGGCACTGGCGGAGGCCCGCATCGTCGATGCCCGCATCACGCTCGAATGCGTCGTCGCCGCTGCTGGCGATCTCGACGCGGAGCTCGGCACGATCGCGGAGCTTGTCGGCGATGCCGGGCTCGAGCTCGATGCCATATCGATCTTCCCCGCTCCCGACCTGCAATCGACGCCGCCCGGCAGCGAATGGCCCGCCTGCCCGCCGCTGGAGCAGGTCTACGCCGCCGCCCGCCGCGCCTTTCCCGGCGTCACGCTCGGCGGCGGCATGTTCGGCTATTTCACCGAGCTCAACCGCAAGCGCCCGCCGCTCGCGCCGCTCGACTATGTGACACACGCCACCTGCCCGATCGTCCACGCCGCCGACGACCGCAGCGTCATGCAGACGCTGGAGGCCATTCCTCACATCGTGCGCTCCGCCCGCGCGATCATCGGCGACAAGCCCTATCGGTTGGGTCCGAGCACGATCGGCATGCGCCAGAACCCTTATGGCTCGCGGACGATGGACAACCCCGATCGCCGCCGCATCCCGATGGCCCAGGCCGACCCGCGTCAGGACGGCCGCTTCGCCGCCGCCTGGACGCTCGGCTATGTCGCGGCGAGCGAGGCAGCCGGGCTCGACACGCTGACGCTCGGCGCGCTGACCGGCCCGTTCGGGCTGCTCGGCGATGACGGCCCGCGCCCTGTGTTCGCGACGGTGAAGGAGCTTGCCGCGCTGGCCGGATCGCCGCGGCGGGCGTGCCGCTCGTCGGCCCCGGACCGGGTCCTGGCAGTCGCCACGGACCGCGCGGTCCTGCTCGCCAACCTTACCGCAGAACCATGCGAGGTCCGCATCGACGGCACCGCGCGCCGGCTCACGCTCGGCGCCTATGAGACGGCGAACGTCTCCGTCGCCTAGCCGGACGCCTCGACGTCCCTCGTATGCGCATAGAGGTGGTTCGAGCGTTCCAGATGCCGCACCATCGCCTGCTCCGCCCCTTCGGGATCATGCGCCGCGATGCGATCGATGATCTCGCCATGCTCGGCCAGCGTGCGCTCGCTCTGGCCCTGCCAGATCAGCATATGGGCGTGGTATTGCTGCAGCCAGCTCAGCATCCCTTCGCTCACCGCGCTGTAGATCGGGTTGCCGGTGATCCGGGCGATACGGGTGTGGAAGCCCATGTCGACCCGCACGAACGCCGCCGCATCGCCCGCGACCGATCGCTGCCGCTCGACGATCTCGCGCAGCTCGGCGACGTCGTCGCCGCTCGCCAGCTCGGCCGCCTTGCGCACCATCCCGCGCTCGAAAAAGCTGCGCGCCTCCTTCAGATTCTCCAGCGATTCCGGCGAGGCCGACAGCAGCAGCTGCGCCACCGTATCGATCTGACGGATCGCCGCCTGCGCGGTGATCTCGCGCACCCGCGCGCGCTCGCCGTGGCTGATCGTCACCAGCCCGAGATTGGCGAGCGCCTGCATCGCCTCCCGGATCGCAGGGCGGCCGACGCCGAAGCGCGTCATCAGCTCGCGCTCCGACGGCAGGCTCTCGCCGGGACCGCGCTCGCCGCTGACGATCATCGCCTTCAGCCTGTCGAAGACTTCGTCCGCAAGCTTGCGCCTGACGATGGTTTCGTTGTCCGGAGGTGTCACGGCCACGATCTTCTTCCCAAAATAGCCAGCGATCAAGTCGATTGCGGGACCGCCGACAGCGCCGGACGCTCGGCGAAACCGCGCGTGCAGTCGATCAGCGCGAACAACCCGGCCGCGACCAGCACCATCGCCGCGACGCCCCGCACCGGCAGGTCGTAGTCGCCGGTGCCCTCGACCAGATAGCCGAACGCGACCGCGCAGACGAAGCCGCCGAAATTGCCGAGCGTGTTCATCACCGCGGTCGCGGTGCCGCCGTGCCGTCCGCCGATCGTCATGCACATCGCCCAGGCGCTCGGCAGCATCAGGTCCATGACGGCGAAGCTCGCGCCGGCCAGCACGATCACGGCGGTCGCATCATGGACATGCGTCATCGCGTAGAGCAGCACCGCGGTGGTCAGCAGGCACAGCGAGGCGATCAGCCGATAGCCGACCCGGATGCCCAGCCGCACCTCCAGCCAGTCGCACAGCACGCCGCCGATGAGGTTGCTGACCACGCCGAGGATGAAGGGGATGGCGGCGTAGAACCCCATCTCGGCGGTCGAGAAGCCGCGCGCCTTGATCAGCCAGGTCGGGAACCAGCTGAAGAAGAACCACACGCCGAAGCAGTAGAAGAAATAGGCGAGGGCGATCAGCCAGAGCTGCGGCAGCGCGAACAGCTGCCGCCACGGCGTGCCGTCATGCAGGCCGCCGCGATCCGCGCCGATCTCGGCCAGCTCGGCGGGCGTGATCCCCGCCATGTCGGCGGGCCGGTCGCGGAACCACAGGCGGAACGCCGCGACCCAGACGAAGCCGACCAGCCCCATCACCACGAACACCGTGCGCCAGCCGGCCAGCTCCATCAGCGGCACCAGCAGCAGCGGCGCCAGCGCGCCGCCGAGCCGGCTCGCCGACCAGATCACGCCCTGCCCCCGCGCCCGCTCGCGCGCCGGCAGCCAGCGATAGAGGATGCCGGCGATGTTGGGATAGGCGCCCGCCGCCCCCGCCCCGAACAGGAAGCGCGCGCCCGCGATCTGCCAGACGTTGCGGCAGAAGGCGGTGACCAACGTGAAGAACGACCACCACAAGGTGATCCGGGTGAGCTCGCGCCGATAGCCGCGATGATCGCCGAGCGCGCCCGATGGTATCTCGAACGCCGAATAGGCGAGCGCATAGGCGCTCAGCACCCAGCCCCACGACACCGGATCGATCGCCAGGTCGCGCTGGATCGCCGGACCGGTCACCGCGATCACCATCCGATCGAGGAAGGTGATGACCGACAGCACGGCCAGGATCGCGACGACCAGATGCCGCTTTCTCATCCCTCTCCCTCGTCCGGGTTCGATTCGCCAATCTTACTGGTATGATGATCTAAAGAGTCGCCGCTATGCAACGGTTTCGTTCAATTTCCTTATATATCTTATAATAATAAGATAAGATTTCTGTTGCTCATTATACCAGCATACCATATAACCGACTGACCGCAGATCGAACGACCGGAGACCCCGGATCGGCCGACGGCGGCAGGGAGGTCAGGCCGCAAGCACCGCATCCAGTCGGGCACGGCCAAGGAGAGGGGAGTCTCAATCCATGAAGACATTCGGCCGTGCTCGTGCGCCCTTGCGCACCCTGCTCGCGAGCGGAGCCGCCGTATCGGCGCTTTGCCTTGCCGGCATCGCCCACGCCCAGACCGCGCCGGCAGCGGAGCCGGCCCAGGCCGAACCGGCCGGCGATCAGGTGCCTGCCAGCGACATCATCGTCACCGGCTCGCGCATCGCCAGCCCGTCGCTCACCTCACCCTCGCCGCTGCAGGCGGTGACGGCCCAGCTGATCGAGAACGCCGGCGCAACCAACGTCCAGGACGTGCTCCAGCAGATCCCGGCGGTCGGCGTCCCGAGCCAGAGCCGCGTCACCGGCGGCAACGACACCAATCCGGGCCTGGCGACCGTCAACCTGCGCAACCTGGGGTCGGACCGCACGCTGGTGCTGATCGACGGCCGCCGCACGGTCGCCGGCATCCCCGGCACCGCGCAGGTCGACCTGTCGATGATCCCGGCGCCGTTCATCGAGCGCGTCGACGTGCTGACCGGCGGCGCCTCGGCCGTGTACGGGTCGGACGCCATCGCGGGCGTCGTCAACTTCATCTACAAGAAGAAGTTCGAGGGGCTGCGCCTCAACGTCCAGTCCGGCATTTCCGAGCACGGCGACGACTGGCGGTTCGCGGCCAACGCGACGTTCGGCCAGAACTTCGCCGGCGACCGCGGCAACCTGATGGTCTATGCCGGCTGGAACCAGGAAGGCGCGGTCGACAACGCCGATCGCGAGCGGACCGCCACATCCTTCGCCAGCCTCGGCAATTCGCAGCGCGTGGGCGGCAACAACGACGCCAACCTGACCGCCGCGCAGAACCTGTTCACGCGGCTCTATGCCCCCTCGAACGTCGGCCCGGGCGGCATCTTCAACTTCGGCGGCTCCGGCAACCGCATCATCCTGCCCGACGGCACCTTCCGCGGCTACAACGTCGCGCTCGACGGCTTCAACGCCGCGCCGTACGGCCAGATCGCGTCGCCGTCGAAGCAGATCACGCTCGCGTCGCGGCTCAACTACGACGTGACCGACCACGTCAACGTCTTCTTCGAATCGACCTATGTGAACTATCGCACCAACGGGCGCCGCGAGGCGTCGCCGATGCGCACCGACAGCGCCTTGGGTGCGTTCACCGGGACGGGCGGCTATTATCCGATCCAGTTCAGCGTGCTCAATCCCAACACCGGTCAGGCGGTGATCCTCAACAACCCGCTGGTCCCGGCCGCCGTGTTCGCCGCGGCCGACAATCGCAACAACAACGATGCGATCAACTCCAAGGACATGAGCTTCCTGATCCGCACCACCATGTTCCCGCCGGGAACGCGCAGCACGCCGACCGAGCGCGACAATTTCCGCGTCGCCGGCGGCGCGAAGATCGACCTCGGCGGCAGCTGGAACCTCGACGCCTATTACCAGTACGGCTTCACCAAGCAGAACCAGCGGATGACCGGGCTCGCCGACCTCTATCGCCTGGCCGAGGCGCTGCAGGTCATCCCCGACGCCTTCGACTATGACCGCGACGGCAACACGACCGAGGCGATCTGCGTCAACGCCAACGCGCGGGCGCAGGGCTGCGTGCCGATCGACGTCTACGGCCTCAACCCCGACGGGACGAGCAAGATCTCGCAGGCCGCGGTCGACTATCTGCGCACCGAGATGAGCCGCGAATCCAAGCAGGAGATGCAGGTCGCCGCGGTCAACCTCACCGGCTCGCTGTTCAAACTGCCGGCCGGCCCGGTGCAGGTGTCGGTGGGTGCGGAATATCGCCGGGAATCGAGCAAGGAGGACTTCGATCCCCTGACCAACGCGGCGCGCAACGGCTATGTCCAGCTGCTCGACACCCATGGCAGCTTCAACGTCAAGGAACTCTACGGCGAGATCGTCGTGCCCATCCTGTCGGACACGCCGTTCTTCGACAATCTGACGCTGCGCGGCGCGGGCCGGATGTCCGATTATTCGACCGTCGGCACCTTCTACGCCTGGAACGTCGGCGCCGAATGGTCGCCGATCCCGGACATCCGCTTCCGCGGCGTCTATGCGCTCGCGGTGCGCGCGCCGAACATCGGCGAGCTGTTCGCGGCGTCGGCGGCAGGCATCATCACCATCACCGATCCGTGCCAGGGCGTGACGCTGACCCAGACCGGCTCGACCGCCGAGAACTGCCGCGCCGATCCGGGCGTGCTCGCCAATATCCGGCAGAACGGGTCGTTCACGCTGACCTTCTCCGACACCCAGGGCGTCGGCGGCATCACCGCGAGCAACCCGGACATCCGCGAGGAAACGGGCAAGACGCTGACGCTCGGCGTCGTCGTCAATCCGCGATCGATCGATGCGCTGCGCAACCTGACGCTCACCGCCGACTATTTCGATATCAAGCTGGAAGGCGCGATCAACCGCCTGTCGGCGGCGACCGTGCTCAACAAATGCTATCGCGACGGCCTGGCCGACTTCTGCCAGTTCGTCACCCGGCGGTCGCAGGCGTCGGGCGCGTTCAGCGTCGGATCGGTCGAGCAGATCGTCCGCGGCCTGGTCAACAGCGGCGGCTCGTTCACGCGCGGCCTGGATTTCACCCTGAGCTACAGCCACGACGTCCTGGGCGGCAAGGCGAGCCTGACGGGCAGCTGGACCCATCTGCTCAAGAACGGCTTCAACGCGCTGACCGGCGACCCTTACGACAATACGATGGGCGAGATCGGCTCACCGCGCGATACCGCCAACGTCAGCCTGTCGTGGGACAATGACGATTTCGGCTTCACCGTCAGCAACGACTATGTCGGACCGCAGATGTTCGATTACGAGAACTACCAGACGACCTTCCGGCTGGCCGACGGATCGCTACCCGACAAGAAGTATTTCACCATCGATTCGAAGATCTACACCGACGCGCAGCTGCGCTTTAAGGGCATCGACCGGTTCGAGTTCTACGTCGGCGTGAACAACCTCTTCGATGTCCAGCCGCCGTCGATCTACGCCGGCCCGCCGGCATCGAACGCAAACGCGATCTGGGACCCGATCGGCCGCCGCTATTATGCGGGCGTGCGGTTGAACTTCTGACCTGATCCGCGCGGCGAGGCGGGCGCCGTTCCCGCCTCGACCGGACGAAGAGGGAGAGTTTCTTGCCCGTAAGCCGCCGCGAAGTGCTGGTCGGATCCGTCGCCTGCGGTGCGGCGACGCTGGCCCGGGCGGCGGAGATGCCGGCCGAGGTCGAGCGCTGGGGGATATGGGAGGCGTCGTTCGAAGGCCCGGCCACGGGCAATCCCTTCGACGACGTGCGCATCGCCGCCATTCTCGAGGGCCCGGGCAAGCGCCTCCGCGTGCCCGGCTTCTACGACGGCGACGGTATTTATCGCATCCGCTTCAGCCCACCCGAGCAGGGCCGATGGCGCTGGATGACGGACAGCAACGCGGCGGCGCTGCACGGCCGCAGCGGCAGCTTCGAGGCGACCGCACCGAGCAAGGGCAATCGCGGCCCGGTGCGGGTGACGCCGGACGGCTATCACTTCGCCTATGCCGACGGCACGCCGTTCCGCCAGATCGGGACGACCTCCTATTCCTGGGCCCTCCAGTCCGACGCGAAGTGCGCCGAGACGCTGGCAACGCTCAAGGCGTCGCCGTTCAACAAGATGCGGATGTGCGTATTCCCGAACGTGCCGGCAGTCGCGACCGACCCGTTCGTCCGCACCGGCCCGGGCCTCAAGGACTGGGACCCGGCGCGCTTCGACCCGGCCTATTTCCGCCGCTTCGAGGATCGCATCCGTCGCCTCGGCGAGATCGGCATCGAGGCCGACGTCATCCTCTACCACCCCTATGATCCGAAGCGCGGCTATTCGGACATGCAGCGCGCCGACGACGAGCGCTACATCCGCTACGTCGCCGCGCGCTTCGGCGCCTTCCGCAACGTCTGGTGGTCGATGGCGAACGAATATGACCTCGTGCCGACCAAGACGACGGCGGACTGGGATCATCTGTTCCAGCTGCTGCAGGCGGCGGACCCGCACGATCGCCTGCGCTCGATCCACCAGTTCGACGTTTATTACGACGCCCGGCGCCCGTGGATCACCCACGCCAGCATCCAGAACAACAGCGCCGTGCTCGACGACCTGCGCGCTGCGCTCCATCGCGATTTCGCGCTCAAGCCGGTGATCTTCGACGAGGTCGCCTACGAAGGCAATTTCAACGAGCCATGGGGCTGGCTCAAGGCTGAGGAGCTGGTCGAGCGCTTTTGGTACGGGCTCGTCGGCGGCACCTATGTCGGGCACAGCGAGACGTGGGAGCCGAACCGCGACGCCCGCTTCTCCTGGCTGGGCCAGGGCGGTAGGCTGACCGGCACCAGCGCGCCGCGCCTCGCCTTCCTGCGCAGGATCATGGAGGAGGGCCCCACGCCGGGCTTCGAGCCGATCCAGGCGTGGTGGAACCATCACGTCGCCGGCAAGCCCTATGAATATTACCTCCGCTACTTCGGAAAGGACACGCCGCGCGAATGGCCGGTCGTGCTGCCGAGCGGTACGGGCACCGGTCACGGGAATACGCCGCCCGATCGCGGCAAGGACCCCATCGCGCTCAGGGCGGACATCATCGACACCTGGGCCATGACGATCACGCCGGTCGACGGCGTCTTCCGCATGTCGCCGCGCGGCGACTATGAGCTTCACGATCCGGCGCGGCCGACCATCTGGCTGCCGGACAAGCCCTACCTGGCCGTCAGGCTCGTCAAAACTCAAGGTTGATAGGGAGAGACCGATGGAACGCCGCACCTTCCTGGCAGGCGCCGCGGCCGGCAGCTTCGCGGTCGCGCTGAACTGGCCCGCGCCGGCGCCGGCCGAGGGCGGCGACCCGCTCCGCGAGGCCTTCCGCGCGCCGCCGCCCGATGCCAGGCCGCACACCTGGTGGCACTGGATGAACGGCAACGTCACCGCCGACGGCATCACCCGCGACCTCGAGGCGCTGGCGCGCGTCGGCGTCGGCGGGGTGCAGATGTTCGACGTCGGCTGCGGCATCCCTGCCGGCCCCGCACGCACCCTGAGCCCGGAGTGGATCAAGCTCGTCCGCCACGCCGCCGACGAATGCGGCCGGCTCGGCCTGTCCTTCACGCTCCACAACTGCCCCGGCTGGTCGTCGAGCGGCGGCCCCTGGATCACGCCCGCGCTGTCGATGCAGCAGCTCGTCTGGAGCGAAGCGACGGTCACAGGCGGCGCGGTCGATCGCACCCTGCCTAAGCCCCTCACCCGCCTCGACCACTACCGCGATGCGATGGTGGTCGCCTTCCCGTCGCTCCCCGGCGACCGGACGGAGGCGCGCGGCCAGATCGCCCGCGCCACGCTCGACGGCCAGGCGGCGGAGATTCGCGTCCTCACCGACGGCGATGCCACGACCGCGCTCGACGTGAAGCCCGGCGACGACCCATCCCAGCTCGTCCTCGAGTTCGCCGCCCCCTATCGCGCCCGCGCGCTCGTCATCCGCGCCACCGCCGACGGCAGCGCCAATTTCGCGCAGCAGGCGATGATCCGCATCGAGGCCTCCGACGACGGCCGCAGCTATCGCTCCATCGGCGAGGCGGCGGTACCCAACTGGCGCCTCCACACCGTCCCGCCGATCGTCGCCAGCCTGGCGACCACCGCCGCCCGCTTCTTCCGCGTCTCCTTCCCCACGCCGATGCAGGTCGCCGAGCTCTCGCTCTCCGCCGACCCGCGCATCGCCGATGTCGGGGCCAAGGCCGGCTGGGGCCGCGACGCCAACCAGGGCGAAGCGCCCGGCACCGACTCCGGCCCCGCGATCGACCCCAAATCGGTGATCGATATCAGCCGCCACGTGGACGCCGACGGCCGTCTCCGCTGGCAGGCGCCGCCGGGCAGCTGGACCATCCTCCGCTTCGGCCATACCGCCACCGGCGCGCGCAACGTCTCCGCCTCGGCGGACGGCGGCGGGCTCGAGTGCGACAAGTTCAGCGCCGCCGCGCTCGACTTCCACTTCGAGAGATATTTCGCCGAGGTCCTCCCCGCCCTCGAACGCCTCGGCAAGCGCGACCTCGCCGGCGCGATCATCGACAGCTACGAGACGGGAATGCAGAACTGGACCGCGGACCTGCCGCCCGAGTTCCAGGCCCGCCGCGGCTACGCCATCACGCCCTGGATGCCCGCCCTCACCGGCCGCATCGTCGGCGACGCGGAGACCTCCGAGCGCTTCCTCTGGGACCTGCGCCGCGTCCACGCCACGCTGATGGAGGACCGCTACTACGGCCGCTTCCACGAGCTCTGCCGGCAGCACGGTCTCGTCTCCTACACCGAGCCCTACGGCAACGGCCCGTTCGACGACCAACAGGCCGGCGCCAGGGTCGACGCGCTGATGGGTGAATTCTGGGTGCGCGGAGGTGCCGCCGCCTATTCGGTCAAGGTCGCCGCCACCACCGCCCATGTCCACGGCAAGACCTTCGTCGGCGCCGAGAGCTTCACCGGCCGCCCCGCCCAGTCGCGCTGGCTCGAACACCCTTACGCGATGAAGGCGCTGGGCGACGAGATGTATACGCTCGGGCTCAACCACTTCGTCTTCCACCGCTACGCCCAGCAGCCGCACCCGACCGCCAGGCCCGGCATGACGATGGGACCCTGGGGCTTCCACTTCGACCGCACCAACACCTGGTTCGAGGACGCCGGTCCGTGGCTGACCTACGCCGCGCGCTGCCAGCACATGCTGCGGCAGGGGCATTTCGCCGCCGACATCCTCTATTTCAGCGGCGAGAACTCCCCGGTCCAGGTACCGACCCACGTCGAGGAGCCGATCGCCGCCACCCTCTCCGGCGCGCGGCCGCAGCTGCCGCAGCCGGTCCCCGCCGGCCACGACTATGACGTCGCCGACGCGGAGGTGCTGCTGAAACGCGTCCGCATCGAGGACGGCCACATCGTCCTGCCCGAGGGCACGCGCTATCGCGTGCTGGTGATGCCCGAGGACCGCCGCATCACCCGCGAGCTGCTCACAAAACTGGCAGAGCTCGTCCGCGCCGGCATGTGGCTGGTCAGCCCGCGCGTCGAGCATTCCCACGGCCTCGCCGGCTATCCGGAGAGCGACGCCGAGGTCCGCCGCCTCGCCGCCGAGCTGTGGGGCGACCTCGACGGCCGCACCCGCACCTCGCGCACTGTCGGCAAGGGGCGGGTGTTCTGGGGCGTCGATCTCCGCGAGGTGCTCGACGCCGCCGGCTGCCCGCCTGACGTCGAGATCGGCGCGCGCTCGCCCGATCCGTTCGTCAACTGGATTCACCGCCGCGTCGACGGCGCCGACGTCTATTTCGTCGCCAACGGCCGCCGCCGGGCCGAGGACCTGGTCTGCACCTTCCGCGTCGCCGGCCGCCGCCCCGAGCGCTGGGATCCGATGACGGGCGCGACCAGCCCGCTGCCGGTCTACGAACAGGCGGACGGCCGCACCCGCGTCGCGCTGCGGCTTGAGGAGGCGGGTTCCTGCTTCGTAATGTTCCGCGAGCCAGCCGGCTCGTCGGCGCCGTTGCTCGCTGGTCCAGCCGGCCCAGTGCTCCAGACCAACCTTTATCCACCGGCGCCCGCAACCAACGCCGCCGACAGCTTCACCATCACCGCCTGGATCAAGCCCGAGACCGATCTCTGGCCGATCGACCCGGCGATCGCCTCGACCAGCGACGCGCCCGAGATCGTTGCCGCGCGCGCGACCGCGCTCGCCCGCACCGGCGGCGGCATGGAGCGGCTGGGGACAAGCGGCGCCAGCTTCCTGATCGATCCGCCCGCGGGCGATGTCGCCTATGGCGCCGGCCACGCCACGCTCGCCGTCTCGGCAGGCCGCAACGGCGTGATCCTCTACGAGAATGGCGGGGCAAGCTATCGGCCGGCGCTCGCGGTGCCCGTGCCGATCGCCGGCTGGACCCACCTAGCCGTGACCTACGACAACGGCCGTCCCGCCATCTTCCTCGACGGCAAGCCGGTGGCGACCGGCGCGCGCTCGGCCGCGCGCGTCCACGCGGCGCTCGGCCTCAGCGTTGCCCACCCGCGCCATTTCGAAGGCGACGTCGCCGCTCTCGATCTCCATCTCCGCCCGCTCGGCGTCTCCGACATCGTCCGGCTTGCTGCCGTCGGTCCGCCGGCTCCGGACGGCCCGCCGCCGATCGAGGTCGCCGCCGACGGCCTGCTGATCTGGCAGGACGGCAGCTACGCACTCGGCGGACGCAGCATCGCGGCGCGCGGCCTCGCCCCAGCAACGACGCTCGCCGGTCCCTGGCAGGTGAGCTTCCCGCCCGATCTCGGCGCGCCGCCGTCGATCACGCTCGAGCGGCTGGCGTCGCTCCACCGTCACGACGACTTCGGCGTCCGGCACTTCTCCGGCACCGCCACTTGGCGCGCGCGCTTCGACGTTCCCGCGAGCGCGCTCGGCCGCAACCGCCGCCTGTTCCTCGATCTCGGCCGGGTCGAGGTAATCGCCGCCGTCCGCGTCAACGGCCGCGACCTCGGCAAGCTGTGGAAGCCGCCGTTCCGCATCGACGTCACCGACGCGGTGCGGGCGGGTGCGAACGCGCTAGAGGTCGCCGTCACCAACCTCTGGCCCAACCGTCTGATCGGCGACGAGCATTTCCCGGCGGAGTACGAATACACCGTCACCAACGCCGGCTCGACCGGCGGCATCGCCGCGCTGCCCGACTGGTATCGCCAGGGCCGCCCCAAGCCGGCCGGCAAGCGCGTGACCTTCGCGACGTGGCGGCATTACGATGCGAAGGCACCGCTGCTCGAATCCGGCCTGCTGGGGCCGGTGAGACTGCTCCAGGCGGAACGCTATCCGCTAGGCTGACAAAGCTCCTCCCCGGCACGGGGAGGGGGACCGCCGACCGAAGGTCGGTGGTGGAGGGGGCCCGCCGCAGCGGATTCCGGCGCCGAGAGCCCCCTCCACCAAGCCGCTACGCGTCTTGGTCCCCCTCCCCGTGCCGGGGAGGAGCTTCAATCCTCACCAGGGCTTCGACCGCGCCACCGCCAGCCCGCGCGTGTCGTTGGGCCACTTCCCGCTGACCGCACAGTAGAAGTGATAGAGCGCGCCGTCGTGCCAGATCACCGCCGGCTTGTGCGCGAATTTCTCGTCGATCGATCCCGGCGGGCCGACATCGACCAGCACCTCGTCGACCTTCCTGAAATCGGTGAGGTTGTCGCCGATCGCGAGCAGGTCGCGCGCGAATCCGTCCTGCGCCAGCCCGAAGTAGAACATCGCCCACTGGCCGCGATGCCTCACTACCACCGGATCGCTGGCGAACCGCGAATCCGGAGCGCCCGGCCCGCCGTTGCGGATCAGCGGATTGGCCGGGTGCCGCCTCCAGGTCTTGAGGTCCTTCGACGTCGCCAGGCCGGTCTGCTCGTGCCACGGCGTGCCGGTCGTCTTGGCGTTGTAGAACAGGTAGAAGGTATCGCCTTCTTTGATGAGATAGGGCTTGTAGAGCCCGCCCTTCTCCCACTCCGCGCCGTCCTCGGCGCGCAGGATCACCGGCCCGCGCTCCCAGTGGATGAAGTCGTCGCTCCACGCGAGCCCGATCACCGCCGCGCCTTCCTCATAGCCGGCGCTGGGATAGGCGTGCCAGGCGGCGAGATAGCGTCCGTTGACCTTGATCAGCCGGGCCGGCGACATCAGGTCGTTCTCGCGCAGGATCGAGGCGCAGGCGATGTTGTAGCGCGTGATCGGATCGCTGGGGTCGCGCGCCATGATCACGCCCAGGCGGCGCCAGTTCACCAGATCGTCGGACTCGCAGATGCCGGTCTGGTATCCGGTGCCGTCGAAGCCGACATGGGTCAGATAGAACTTGCCATTGGCGGAAAAGACGAACGGGCAATCGACCGCCTTCTCGTCGAAGGCACCCTTCACGCCCGATCCGGCGAGGACCAGCTTGGGATATTTGTACGGCGTGCGATAGGGCGCGATCGGGTCCGCCATCGCCCGCGCCGAGCCGGGCACCACCAGCGCGCCGGCGCCGGCGGCAGCGGTGCCGAGAAGGGTGCGGCGGTCGATCATCTTATGTATCCTCGTAATCCTAAACCCCTCTCCCTTTGGGAGAGGGAGGGGCCCGCTCGGCGAAGCCGAGTGGGAGGGTGAGGGCGACCATCGCTCGCCGCAGTCACCCTCACCCTCCCGCCGCCTCCGGCGGCTCCTTCCCTCTCCCAATGGGAGAGGGACAGTGATCCCTAATGGCTGTCGCGCGGCACGCCGAAGGTCTCGTCGATCCGCTGGAACCGCTCGGCGCCCTCCAGGATCGCGCCGCTGCCCATCTGACCCACCACCTCGCGCTGCAGCGCCTGCCACGGCGTCTGCGAGGCCGGGAAGGCGAAGCCGCCCTTCGCGTCCAGCTCGCGCCGCCGCTCGGCGAGCTCCTCGTCGCCGATCAGCAGGTCGACACGCCCGCGGCCGACGTCGATGCGGAGGCGATCATAGGTCCGCACCAGCGCCAGGTTGCCCCCCGCAGCCGCCTCGGGGCTCGCGTTGAGGATCGACGGTGATCCGCTGGTGCCCGACTGGCGCCCGTCGCCAAGGCACGGCAGCTCGTGCACGCCCTGCCGGATCAGATAGTCGGGCGGCCGCATGTTCACGACCTCGGCTGCGCCCGGATAGCCGATCGGACCGGCGCCGCGGATGACGAGGATGTCGGTATCGGTGACGCCCAGGCTCTCGTCGTCGATGCGGTGGTGATAGTCCTCGGGCCCGTCGAACACGATCGCGCGGCCCTCGAACGCCTCGGGATCGTCGGGATTGCTGAGGAAGCGCGCACGGAACTCGGGCGAGATCACGCTGGTCTTCATGATCGCGCTGTCGAACAGGTTGCCGGTCATCACCTTGAAGCCGGCGGCATCCTTGAGAGGCTGGTCGAAGCTGCGGATCACCTCCGGCAGCTCGACCTTCGCATCCCGGCAATTGTCGCCGATCGAGCGGCCGTTGACGGTCAGCGCTTCCTCGCGGATCAGCCCCTGGCGCATCAGCTCGCCGACCACCGCCGGCACGCCGCCGGCATGGTGATAGTCCTCGCCCAGATATTCGCCGGCCGGCTGGAGGTTGACGAGCAGCGGCACGTCGTACCCCGCCTTCTCCCAATCCTCGATCGACAGCTCGACCCCGGCATGGCGCGCGATCGCGGCGAGATGGATCGGCGCGTTGGTCGAGCCCCCGATGGCGGTGTTGACCACGATCGCGTTGAGGAAGGCGTCGCGCGTCAGGATGTCGGACGGGCGCAGGTTCTCGCGCACCATCTCGACCGCGCGCTTGCCGGTGCGGTAGGCGACCTGCTGGCGCTCGCGATAGGGCGCGGGGATCGCTGCCGATCCGGGGAGCTGCATCCCCAGCGCCTCGGCGAGCGAGTTCATCGTCGTCGCGGTGCCCATGGTGTTGCAATAGCCGGTCGACGGTGCCGAGCTCGCGACCAGCTCGATGAACTGCTTGTAGTCGATCTCGCCGGCCGCGAGCATCTGCCGCGCCTTCCACACGATCGTGCCGGAGCCGGTCCGCTCGCCGCGATGCCAGCCGTTGAGCATCGGCCCGACTGACAGCGCGATCGCCGGGATGTCGACGGTCGCCGCCGCCATCAGGCAGGCCGGCGTGGTCTTGTCGCAGCCGATCGTCAGCACCACGCCGTCGAGCGGATAGCCGTACAAGGTCTCGACCAGCCCCAGATAGGCAAGGTTGCGATCGAGCCCTGCGGTCGGCCGCTTGCCCGTCTCCTGGATCGGATGCACCGGGAATTCGAGCGCGATGCCGCCCGCCTCGCGGATGCCCTCGCGCACGCGCTCGGCGAGCACGATGTGGTGGCGGTTGCAGGGGGAAAGGTCGCTGCCGGTCTGGGCGATGCCGATGATCGGCTTGTCCGACTGCAGCTCCTCCAGCGTCAGGCCGTAGTTGAGGTAGCGCTCGAGGTAGAGCGCCGTCATGTCGGGATTATGCGGATTGTCGAACCACGCGCGCGATCTCAGCTTGCGGGGGCCGTTGTCGTCTCGACTCATCCTATTTCCTTGCTCCGGATTCGGTTCTGGCGATGCGTTCGACGCCGTGATTGATCATCGCGCGCATCGCTTCGGCGGCGGTGGCGCCGTCGCCGGCCTCGATCGCGTCGGCGATGCGCTTGTGGCCGCGGACGCTGACCTCATGCTCGCTCTCCTCGCGGACCGGCGAGCTCAGGGTGAACGAGGCGACCAGCGCGGTCTCGACCACCGCCGACATCGACCGCATCAGCACGTTGCCCGAAGCGCGGCCGACCGCGCGGTGGAAATCGAGGTCGGCTTCGGCGAACTCGCGGGCACTGCCGGTGGCGAGCCGCATCGCCTCGACGCAGCGGTGGAGCTCGGCGATGTCCTCGGCCGAACGCCGCTCCGCCGCCACCGCGGCCGCCGCCGGCTCGAGCGCGAGGCGGACCTCGGTGAGGTCGCGGCGGAAGTCCGCGTCGAACCCGCGCGCCACCTTCCACGACAGCACGTCGGCATCAAAAAAGTTCCAGTGCGACGAATCGAGCACGGTGGTGCCGACCCGCGTCTTCGAGACGATCAGCCCCTTGGCGGTCAGCGTCTTCAGCACCTCGCGCAGCACGGTGCGGGAGATGCCGAAACGGCTGAGGATCTCGCTCTCCCCCGGGATCTTGGATCCGGGGGGATAGACGCCGGCGATGATCTCGCCGCCCAGGGCTCGCGCGACCTGATCGTGGCTCGAAAGCGCTCCCTCGGTATATTTGTGGAATTTGGCTGGGGATGCCATCGTGGAAGCTCCTGCTCGACCGCCGCCGGCCGATGCGGGCGGCATCACCACCCGCAGGGCCGGCCCGTCCCCGGGGAATCCGGCAACGTGCCGGACTTCATCGGTCATTTGGCAGCCCCAAGGCAATCGGCCGACAACCGGACAACGAGAGAGCGCCCACCCGGGCCACACCGACCTTCCACTCCCTGTCCATGCACCCTCCCGCGGCATTATATGATTGGTAATATTTTATACACGAACGCGCAAGAAACGCCAGCACGTTAGCGCTACCATAACGCATCCTCATGCGCCGATCACGAATTTTATGGTCGTAGCTGGGCCCCCACAGAGGCAGGTTCAGCGAAAAAGGGGAGAAATGGTGCTGCCGGTGAGGATTGAACTCACGACCTCAGCCTTACCAAGGATGCGCTCTACCACTGAGCTACGGCAGCACTCGCCCGGAGGGGAAGCGCGCTAAGAGACGAGGAGGCGCCGATTGTCAAGGTGATAGCTGCGCGCCTATCGCATCCTCATGGAAACGCCCGACGCCAGAAAAGCCCGCCTCGCCGAAGCGCTGCGCGCCAACCTGCGCCGCCGCAAGGCCCAGGTACGCGAAGCTGCGGCCGAGTCGCCGACGCCGCCTCCGCCGCCGACGTCACCGCGCCGCGAGGATCAGGACGGATAGACGTTCGGGATTGCGGGTCTTCCCTAATCCCGTCCCAACCGTCACCCCGGACTTGTTCCGGGGTTCACCGAGCCCCGCGGTCTGCACTCAAGCCTCTTGCCCCGGTCCTTGCCTCCCGGTGGACCCCGGAACAAGTCCGGGGTGACGGTGAATGAAGAGGAGATGACCTCATCCCCTCAAATCCCGACCCACCCCCTAAATCGGCGCGCATTTGGCGAGCAGCCAGCGGCGGTGCTCGGCGTCGAGGCCGGGGCCGAGCAGGTCCAGCACCTCGGCGTGATAGGCGTTGAGCCATTGCCGCTCGGCATCGCTCAGCAACCGCGGCTCGATCAGCGCGCGTTCGATCGGCGCGAAGGTGAGCGTCTCGAACGCCAGCATCGGCGCGTCGCCGCCGGGCACGTCGCGCTTGACGACCAGGATCAGGTTCTCGATGCGGATGCCGTACTCGCCCGCCTTGTAATAGCCGGGCTCGTTGGAGAGGATCATGCCCGGCCTGAGCGGCTCGGCCGGGCCGCCGCCCGGATAGTTGGGCTTGGCGATGCGCTGCGGCCCCTCATGGACCGACAGATAAGCGCCGACGCCGTGGCCGGTGCCATGAGCGAAGTCGAGACCTGCCTCCCACAGCGGTCGCCGCGCGAAGGAATCGAGCTGGCCGCCGGTGGTCCCCTCCGGAAACACTGCGGTGGCGATGGCGATATGCCCCTTGAGCACGCGGGTGAAGCGATCACGCATCTCCAGCGTCGGCTCGCCGATCGGAACGACGCGGGTGATGTCGGTGGTGCCGTCGCGCCACTGGCCGCCCGAGTCGATCAGGTAGAGCTGGCCCGGCTCGATCGGCGCGTTCGATTCGGCATCGGCCTTGTAGTGCGGGCTGGCGCCGTGCGCCCCGGTCGCCGAGATGGTGTCGAACGAGAGGTCGACCGCGCCGGCCTCCTCGCGCAGCTTCTGGAGATGGTCGGAGGCGGCGATCTCGGTCAGCCCGCCCCTGGGCGCCGCGGCCTCGATCCATTTCAGGAACCTGACCATCACCACGCCGTCGCGCGCCTGCGCCGCCTTGTGGCCGGCGACCTCGGCCGGGTTTTTCTGCGCGCGCGGCAGCACGGTGGGATCACGCAGCGCCAGCACGGTCGCGCCGCCCGCATCGAGCGCGTCGAACACCGCCGAGACCGACCGCTCGGGATCGACGACGACGCGCCTTCCGGCGAAGCGGCCCAGCGCCGGCGCGAACTCCCGCCTGTCGTGGACGCGCACCGCGTTGCCGAGATGCTGGGCGACCTCCTCCGTCATCTTCTCGGGCGCGACGAACAGGTCCGCGGTGCCGTCGGCGTTGATCAGCGCATAGGCGAGCGCGACCGGCGTATGCGCGACATCGCTGCCGCGGACGTTGAAGGTCCAGGCGATCGAATCGAGCGCCGAGAGCACGGCGGCGTCCGCGCCCTGCGCGGTCAGCCAGTCGGCGACCTCCGCCCGCTTGGCGGCGGAGGATTTGCCGGCGAGCGCATCGTCCTGCACCACAAGCCGCGCATCAGAAGGTGCAGGCTTGTCGGGCCACACCGCATCGACCGGATTGGTGTCCACCGCCACCAGCTCCGCCCCTTGGCCGGCGAGCGCCTTTCGCGCCTCCTCGACCCAGGCGCGGGTATGCAGCCACGGATCATAGCCGATCCGCGCGCCCTGGCCCGCGTTGGCGCGCAGCCACTCGGCGACGCTGGTGCCCGGCACCGACACGAACTGCCAATCGCTGCCGTCGACCTGCTGGCGGACCTGCAGCGTGTAGCGCCCGTCGGTGAAGATCGCCGCGCTTTCCGGCAGCACCACCGCGGTGCCGGCCGAGCCCTGGAAGCCGGTCAGCCACTCGAGCCGGCGCGCGTAGGAACCGACATATTCGGACATATGCTCGTCGGTGAGCGGCACGACGAAACCGTCGAGCCTGCGGGCCCGCAGCTGCTCGCGGAGCGCCGTCAGACGATCATGATGCGTGGACACGCCAACCTCCGTTCGCTCTGGGCTTGCCTGTCCCGGCGCGAGCCGGAATCGAAGGCCGTATTCTTTCTTACCGACCGGGTTAGAAGAAAGGACAGGGCTTCGACAAGCTCGGCCCGAACGGTATGGGAGGCGTATGTCGAACCTCCCCGCACCCCCGATCGCCGACCGGCGCGCGCACACCTCCACCGTCCATGGCGTCACGCTCGACGATCCCTGGGCCTGGCTGCGCGACCCGGGCTATCCCAAGGTCACCGACCCCGACGTGCTCGCCTATCTCAAGGCGGAGAACGACTATTACGAAGCGGTGATGGCACCGCTGAAGCCGCTCGCCGACACGCTATTCACGGAGATGCGCGGCCGAATCAAGGAAGACGATTCGTCGGTGCCGCAGAAGGACGGCGACTGGCTCTACTGGACCGATTTCGAGACCGGCGGAGAATATCGCCGCTGGTGGCGCAAGCCCGTCGGCGGCGGCGAGAACCAGCTCATCCTCGACGAGCCGGCGCTGGCGAAGGGCAAGGAGTATTTCCGGCTCGGCGGCTTCTCCGTCTCCAACAACGGCCGCTGGCTCGCCTATGCCTATGACGACAACGGCTCCGAGCGTTTCCTGCTCAAGGTCAAGGACCTCGAGACCGGCGAGCACCTGCCGGACGAGATTCCCGGCATTCTCTCCGACATCGTCTGGACCAGCGACGACAAGGGCTTCCTCTACGGCCTCGCCAACGACCAGTGGCGCACCGACAACGCCCGCTACCACCGGCTCGGCAGCGCCCCGGCCGAGGACGTCGAGCTCTATCATGAGGACGACGAGGGCTATCGCGTCGGCGTCGGCGAGACGCAGTCGCGCAAGTGGCTGATCGTCTCGACCGGCGACCATGTGACGAGCGAGGTGCGCCTGCTTCCGGCCGATGATCCCTTCGCCGATCCGATCCTGGTCGCCCCGCGCAAGCCCGGCCGCGAATATGACGTCGAGGAGCATGACGGCACGCTCTACATCCACACCAACGACACCGATCCAATGTGGCGGCTGGTGACGGCGCCGATCGCCGATCCCGGCAACTGGTCCGAGCTGATCGCGCCTTCGCCGCATTTCTACATGACCGGCGTCACCACCTTCGCCGATTTCTTCGTGATCGAGGGGCGCGAGGACGGGCTCGATCAGGTCGAGATCCATTATTACGACGGCCACCCCAAGCGCCGCATCGCCTTCCCGGAGGCGAGCTATGTCGCCGGCGTCGGCGACAATCCGGAATATCGCATCGACAAGCTCCGGCTGGGTTACGAATCGATGGTGACGCCCGGCACCGTCTATGACTACGACCTCGCCGACGGCAGCCTGACCACGCTCAAAGTGCAGGAGATTCCCTCGGGTTACGACCCGTCGAAATATGCCACCGAGCGGCTCAAGATCACGGCCCGTGACGGCACCGAGGTGCCGGTTTCCATCGTCTATCCCAGGGGCTTCCCGCGCGACGGATCGGGCAAGCTCTATCTCTACGCCTATGGCGCCTACGGCTATGCAATCCCGCCCGGCTTCTCGACCAGCCGCATGTCGTTCCTCGACCGCGGCATGGCCTTCGCCATCGCCCATATCCGCGGCGGCGACGACCTCGGCCAGCAGTGGTATCACGACGGCAAGCTCGAGAAGCGCGCCAACACCTTCAACGACTTCGTCGACGTGGCGAGGGGACTGATCGAGCGCGGCTTCACCCACGAGGGCGGCATCGCCATCGCCGGCCGTTCCGCGGGCGGTGAGCTGATGGGAGCGGTGGTCAATTCCGATCCCGAGCTGTGGGGCGCGGTGGTCGCCGACGTCCCGTTCGTCGACGTGCTCAACACCATGCTCGACGCCAGCCTGCCGCTGACGCCGGGGGAATGGCCAGAATGGGGCAACCCGATCGAGGACAAGGCGGCCTTCGACCTCATCCGCAGCTATTCGCCCTACGACAACGTCCGGGCGCAGGCCTATCCGCCGCTCTACATCTCGGGCGGGCTCAACGATCCGCGCGTGACCTATTGGGAACCGGCCAAATGGGCGGCGAAACTGCGCGCGACCAAGACCGACGACAATGTCCTGGTGCTCAAGACCAACATGGGCGCCGGCCACGGCGGCAAGTCGGGGCGATGGGAAAGCCTGCGCGAAGCCGCCGAGGAGATGGCGTTCATCCTGTGGCAGATGGGGGCGGAATAGGGTCCTCCCCGAGCAAGCTCGGGGAGGATTGGTCAACGATTGTCGAGCTGCGCCCTTACCGCCTCCAGGCCCAGGCGGCTGATGCGGTAGGGCTGTCCGCCCAAGCTCGCGATCAGACCGCGCCGCTTCAGGCGCCGGAACAGGGCGAGGGTGCAGTCGGCGAGGACGAAGCCCTCGCGCGTGAAGCAGATCGCCTCGACGATCCGTCCGGTGTCGTCGCGGCGGTGGACGATGCGCCCGCCCTGCGCCAGCGCGTGGAGCACGCGCTGCTCAAATCGGGAAATATTCACGGAAGTTGGTCCGCTGTTATGCGTGAACGGAGCATCCCGCCTGCTCGGGCAGAACGCGCGTACGCCGACGGTCAGCGGAACCCATGGTTCACGCCGCGTCGGATCAGCGGATGGCAAGTTCCTTCATGAAATCCTCGAAATGCGCTCGGACCTTAGGCGAGCGCGCCACCGGCGATCAAGCCGGCTCGTTCTCCAGCAGCTCGGCCGCGTCGAGCCCGAGCAGCGCGATATATCCACGCACCCGCGGCCACACCCCGGTCAGGAACCGCTCGCGCTCGGCAACACGCAGCCGGTCGACCGCGCCCGGCAGCACGAACATGCCGACGCCGCGCCGCACCTCGACATAGCCCTCGTCTTGGAAGCTCTGGTATGCCTTGGCGACGGTCAGCGGGTTGGCGCCCTGGTCGGCGGCGAAGGCCCGGACCGAGGGAAGCTGGTCGCCGGCACGATACTCGCCCCTGAGGATCGCGGCCGCGATCGCGGCGCGGAGCTTGAGATATACGGGACCGTCTTCGTGCTCGAGCGCTGTCATGCTGCCATAATACACCGATTCGGCGGTACGTCCACCCTCATCCTGTCCACTTCCGGACAATGCTGTTCATTTCCGGACGCGGCCGCTCCTCGATCGGCCGGGAGGGCGTACCGATAAAGACGAAACCGGCGATCCGTTCCGGCGCCGCGCCGAACAGGTCGCGCACCGCATCCGAATAGGCCGCCCAGCCGGTCAGCCAGCCGCCGGCGAAGCCCATCGCGGTGGCGGCATGGAGCAGGTTCATGCCGGCGGCGCCGGCCGACAGCTCCTGCTCCCACAGCGGGATGTGGCTGTCGGGCTTCGGCGCGGACAACACCACCACCAGCGCCGGCGCCTGGCGGGCAAAGCTGTCCATCGCCTCGATCTCCAGCCGCCCCGCCTCCGGCCGCTCGGCGCGATAGGCGGCGACCAGCTTCGCCGCGAAGGCATCGCGCGCCTCGGCCGGCACGATCACGAAGCGCCACGGCGCAAGCTTGCCGTGATCGGGCACGCGCGCGGCGATCTCCAGCATGGCGTCGAGCTGGGCGTCGTCTGGACCGGGGCCGACCAGGTCGCGCGGCTTACCCGACCGGCGCGTGGCGAGCAGCGCGAGCGGGGAGGAGAGGTCGTTGAGCATGACGGTGCCCGTACCAGCCCCTCCACATCGCAACAATGTTTCACCGCGCCCGATTACGCGCTAATCTGATCGATCATCACTTGCCGTATCGACGGCCCTGGGGACCCTCGCATTCCATGATCACACCTTCCGTCTCGGGCGGCGTTCCGGCCGATGCCAAGACCTTCCTCGGCCATCCGCGCGGCCTCTACATGCTGTTCTTCGCCGAGATGTGGGAGCGTTTCTCCTACTACGGCATGCGCGCGATCCTGGTCTTCTACCTCACCAAGCATTTCCTGCTCGGCGACCAGCCCTCCTATGCGATCTACGGCGCCTATACCGCGCTCGTCTACATCACGCCCGTCATCGGCGGGATGATCGCCGACCAGTATCTCGGCGCGCGCAAGGCGGTGCTCGCCGGCGGCGCGTTCATCGCCTTCGGCCACCTGCTGATCGCGCTGGTCGAGGGACCGCACGGGATGCAGGGCGGCTATCTCGGCGGCTTCTACCTGGCGCTCGCGGCGATCATCGTCGGCACCGGCTTCCTCAAGGGCAACATCTCGGTGCTGGTGGGGCAGCTCTACGCGCGCGACGACGTGCGGCGCGATCCCGCCTTCTCGATCTTCTACATGGGGATCAACCTGGGCGGGTTCCTCGGGCCGATCGTCGTCGGCTATCTCGGCGAGCGCGTCGGCTGGTCGTGGGGGTTCGGCGCGGCCGGGATCGGCATGATCCTCGGCCTGGTGGTGTTCGTGCTGTTCCAGCGCGAGCTGCACGGCGCGGGCGAGCCGCCGTCGCGCGAGGCGCTCAAGGCGCCGGTCGTCCCCGGCCTGTCGCGCGAATGGGCGACCTATCTGGCGGCAGCGCTCGGCGTGCTCGCGATCGGCTGGGTGATCCAGTATCAGAACGCGGTCGGCTGGGCGCTGGTCGCCTTCGCGCTCGTCACCTTCGTCTACGTCCTCTACCGCGCGGTCGCGACGCTGCCGCGGGTCGAGCGCAACCGCGTGTTCGCCGCGCTCTACCTGATCGCGCTGTGCCCCTTGTTCTGGGCCTTGTTCGAGCAGCAGGGATCGTCGCTCAACATCTTCACCGACCGCTCGGTCGACCGCGTCTATTTCGGCTGGGAGGTGCCGGCGTCGCTGTTCCAGTCGGTCAACTCGGTCTTCATCATCCTGTGCGCGCCGATGTTCGCGGGGCTGTGGACCTGGCTCAACAAGCGCAACCTCGAGCCGACCGCGGCCTTCAAGTTCGGCATCGGGCTGATCCTGGTCGGCGTCGGCTTCTTCGCGGTCATCGTCGGCGCCGGCACCGGGCGCGGCGGGCTGACCCCGGCGATGTACGTCATCCTGCTGTTCTTCTTCCACTCGGCGGCCGAGCTGTGCTTCTCGCCGGTCGGCCTGTCGTCGATGACGCGGCTGTCGATCCCGTCGATGACTGGCCTCATGATGGGCAGCTGGTTCCTGGCGATGGCCGCCGGCAATTTCCTCGCCGGGCTGATCGCGCAGGCGACCGGCGCCGAGGGCGCGGGGGTCGAGGGAATGCTCGACGTCTATGCCAAGATCGGCTGGTGGTCGATCGGCATCGGGGTGATCGCGCTCGGCGTGGCGCCCTTCATCACCCGGCTGATGCACCTCGACTCGCTCGGCGAGCCGCAGGTCGACCACGCGATGGCGGGCGAGAACGAGCTGGCCGAGGGCGCAGCCGCAGGTCCGGATGCTAGCCGCGGACTTAAGGCTTAGGGTGCACGCCGGGCGATGATGCGCTACTCTCTCCCCGAGCAAGGGGGAGGGCCGCCATGTCACCGCTCGGCTGGGTCGTCGTCGCCGCGATCGCGTTCGTCGGATCGCATTTCCTGCTGTCGCATCCGCTCCGCGCGCCGGTCACCCGGGCGCTGGGCGAGCGGGGGTTCTTCGGACTCTATCTGCTCACCGCCTGGGCGACGCTGATCTGGCTCGGCTGGGCCTATGCGACCATGCCGCCGGAGACGCCGCTGTGGCCGGTCGGCGACGGGTTGTGGATTGTCGGCACCGTGCTCATGTACGTCGCGAGCGTGCTGCTGATCGGCTCTTTCGCGCGCAACCCGGCTTTCCCCACCCGGCCCGGCACCCCGCCGCCGACAGACGTGCCCGAGCCGCGCGGGGTGTTCAGCGTGACGCGCCACCCGATGATGTGGGCGTTCGCGCTGTGGGGCGTGACGCACATGCTGGTGATGCCTATCCCCTCGAACCTCGTGCTGGCGGGCGCGATCGCCGTGCTCGCGCTGGTCGGCGCGGCGCTGCAGGACCGGAAGAAGGAAGCGCAGCAGCCGGAACGCTGGCGCGCGTGGGAGGCGAAGACCAGCTATTGGCCCTTCGCCGCGATCGCCGCGGGGCGGACGCGGTTCACCCCGGCCGGCGTGGTGCCGGTGCTCGGCGGGCTCGCGCTGTGGCTCGCCGCCACCTGGGCGCACATCCCGCTCACCGGCTGGCCGGCGGGCGTGTGGAAGTGGATCGGCGGATGACGGAACGGATCACGGAAGGCGGCTGCCGCTGCGGCGCGGTCCGCTACCGGGCGGTCGGGGAGCCGCGCGCCACCTCGCACTGCCACTGCAGCGACTGCCGCCGGATGGCGGGCGCGCCGACGCTCGCCTGGGTGATCTTTCCCGAGGACAAGCTGGCGATCGTCGCGGGCGCGACCGCGATCCACGAGACCTCGCCCGGCGTCGAATGGGGCTTCTGCGCGCGGTGCGGCACGACGCTGACCTACCGCCGCGCCAATCGGCCGGGCCTGTTCGACGTGACGACCGCGACCCTCGACGACCCCGAAGCCTTTCCGCCCGAGAAGGAGATCTGGACCGGCGAGCGGCTGTCGTGGGTCCGTTCGGACCCGGCGATCCCGCACTATCCGCGAACCAGCGCGGACTAGGATACGGAGAGTAGAGGATCGGCCGATCCGACCGCCCATCAATTGGTAACGGCCGACGACAGTCTCGGGACGAGCCAGAGCTTGCCCGCCTTGACGTCCATGACGAAGAAGAACCTGCCGAGCAGCCCCATGCCGAGCAAGCCGTCGCCGAACTCCGCGGGCCAGGGCTTGATGGTCGCCGGCACGTCCTTCTGCGCGACCGGTCCGATCCCGACCTCGGGCAATCGTGCCGAATCGACCATATGGAGCTGGCCCTCACCACCGGCGACAAGCTTCCCGGAGAGCTGCGCGTCCTTGATCCCGAGCCGCGCCCAGGCGGCCGGCATAAGGGAGAGGCCGTCGCTGGCGCCCATATCCACAGTCAGCAACAGCGTCTGTCCGTTGACCGTTACCTCGATCTGCGGCCTGTCGCCCCGAAGCGCGACCATGGGGAAGGCTTCAGGCGGTTTCGCCGCTCCGCTCGGCGCCAGCTGGAAGGTGCGGCGGCCGGGATCAACATTGACCGACAATTCCCTGAAATGCTCGGCGCCGAGAACATACTCGATCTTGCGGCCGACCAGCTTGGAGAGCGGCGCCAGATCGACGGCGGCGGCCGGGCCCTGGATCGTCAACTGCCCCGGGATCGCGACCGGCACGGACAATGCCAGCCTGGCGGGCAACTCCCCGGTCGCCGTCCTGATCATCTTGGTCTTGGTGCCGAATGCCAGTCCCGCCGCCTGCGCGAGACCGGCATCGATCAGGCTCGGACTGGCGCGATTGTCGAGCAGGGCCAGCACATCGCGGCCGGCGACGTTCGCCTTGAAGAGGATCAGGTTGCCCGCCGTTTCATATTGAACCGGCGCGCGCTTGTCCTTGGTGAGGAAGCGCAGTTGAACCGGATAGGTCTCCACCGGCTGCTGGTCGCCGGCCGAAGCGGGTTTCGAGACTTGAGGCGCGGCCTGGGGAGTTAGAACGAGAGCCGAAAGCAGCAGCATCCGCGACAGCATTCAATGGCTCCCCTTCCATCGTCACCGCATTTCTAGATCTTTCCCACCCGGTTCACCACCAGATCGTCGACCACCGCCGGATCGGCGAGCGTGCTCGTGTCGCCGAGGCTCGACACGTCCCCTTCCGCGATCTTGCGCAGGATGCGGCGCATGATCTTGCCCGAGCGCGTCTTGGGCAGGCCCGGCGCGAACTGGAGCGCGTCCGGCGTCGCGATCGGGCCGATCTCGGTGCGGACCCATTTGACCAGCTCGGTGCGGAGCGCCTCGCTCGCCGTCTCGCCGGCGTTGAGCGTGACATAGGCATAGATGCCCTGCCCCTTCACGTCGTGCGGCATCCCGACCACCGCCGCCTCGGCGACCTTGGGGTGGAGCACCAGCGCGCTCTCGACCTCGGCGGTGCCCATGCGGTGGCCGGAGACGTTGATGACGTCGTCGACGCGGCCGGTGATCCACCAGTATCCGTCCTCGTCGCGGCGGCAGCCGTCGCCCGTGAAATATTTGCCGCGATAGGTGGTGAAATAGGTCTGGAAGAAGCGCGCATGATCGCCCCACACGGTGCGCATCTGCCCCGGCCAGCTGCGCGCGATCACCAGATTGCCCTCGGTCGCGCCCTCCAGCACCTTGCCTTCGGTATCCACCACCTGCGGCTCGATGCCGAGGAAGGGCACCGTCGCACTGCCGGGCTTCAAGTCGGTGGCGCCGGGGAGAGGGGTGATCATGTGGCCGCCGGTCTCGGTCTGCCACCAGGTATCGACGATCGGGCAGCGGCCCTCGCCGACCACGTCGTAATACCAGCGCCATGCCTCGGGATTGATCGGCTCGCCGACGGTGCCGAGCAGCTTGAGGCTCTTGCGGCTGGTGCTGGCCACATGCTCGTCGCCCTCGCGCATCAGCGCGCGCAGCGCCGTCGGGGCGGTGTAGAGGATCTCGACCTGGTGGCGGTCGACCACCTGCCAGATGCGGCTGGCGTCGGGCCAGTTGGGCACGCCTTCGTACATCAGCGTGGTCGCGCCGTTGGCGAGCGGGCCGTAGAGGATGTAGCTGTGCCCGGTCACCCAGCCGATGTCGGCCGCGCACCAATAGACCTGCCCCGGCCGGTAATCGAACACCAGCTCATGGGTGAGGCTCGCCCACAGCAGATATCCTGCCGAGCTGTGCAGCACACCCTTGGGCTTCCCCGTCGATCCCGAGGTGTAGAGGATGAACAGCGGGTCCTCGGCGTCCATCGCCTCGGCCGGGCAGTCGGCGGAGACCCTGGCCGCCGCATCGTGATACCAGACGTCGCGCTCGCCCATCACGATGTCGCCGCCCGTCGCCTTGACCACGATCACGCGCTCCAGGCTCGGCGTGCGCGCCGCGGCCGCATCGACGTTCGCCTTGAGCGGCACGCGCTTGCCGCCGCGGCGGCCCTCGTCGGCGGTGACGACGATCTTCGAATCGCAATCCTGGATGCGGCCGGCGAGAGCGTCGGGCGAGAAGCCGCCGAACACCACCGAATGGATCGCGCCGATCCGCGCGCAGGCGAGCACCGCGAACGCCGCCTCGGGGATCATCGGCATGTAGATGGTGACGCGGTCGCCCTTCCTGACGCCCTCCGCCTTCAGCACGTTGGCGAAGCGGCACACCTCCTCGAACAGCTGGAGATAGGTGAAGCGCCTCGGCTCCTCGGCAGGATCGTCCGGCTCCCAGATCAGCGCCGTGTCGCCGCCGCGGCTGGCGAGGTGACGGTCGAGGCAGTTGGCGGCGACGTTGAGCCGGCCGTCCGCGAACCAGCGGATGCCGAAATCCGCCTCGTCGAAGCTCCATTCGCCCGCCTTCGTCGGCGGCACGATCCAATCGAGGCGCTTGGCCTGCTCCAGCCAGAAGCCGTCCGGATCGGCGAGCGAGGCGTCGTACATCGTCCGGTAACGGGCCGCGTCGACCCGCGCATGGCGCGCCCACTCCTCGGGAACCGGATAGACGTCGGCCATCTGCAATCTCCTTTGCCGCGCCCTTTGCCCAAGGGTCATGGGAGGGCGCAAGTCTGAACGAACATTTCCGATCGACGACAATTCGCGACATAAATCCGCTGGACGGCCGGGCCTTGTCCGGTCATCTCATCGCGCATGATGCCGCGTAGCCTGCTCGTCATCCTGACCGCCTCGGGCGCGCTCGCCGGCTGCGCCGTGGGACCGGACTATCACCCGAGGACCGCCGATCAGCTCGGCGTGCCGGATGCCTATTCGGTGCCGGCGGACAGCACCCGGCGCGAGGACCTGACCCAATGGTGGACGCGCTTCGACGATCCGCTGCTCCAGCGGCTGGTCGCCAGCGCCGCCGCCACCAACCTCGACGTGGCGCAGGCGGTGACGCGGCTCCGCCAGGCGCGCGAATCGCTGGTGCAGGCGCGCGCCGACCTGCTGCCCAGCGTCAGCGGGTCGGGCAATTATTCGCGCAACGTCAACATCCGCGGCGGCACCAGCACGATCACCCTGCCCGACGGCACCGTCACCAACATCTCGCGCAGCTCGAACGACAGCTTCTCGATCGGCGCCGACGCCTCCTATCAGGTCGACCTGTTCGGCGGCGTCCGCCGCGGCATCGAGAGCAGCCGCGCGCAATATCAGGCGACGGGCTACGACTATGCCTCGGTGCTGATCTCGACCCAGTCGGAGATCGCGCGCAACTACATGCTCGCGCGGCAGGCGCAGGCGAACCTCGTCAATGCCAAGGCATCGCTCGCGATCCAGGACGACAATCTGCAGATAGCGCAGTGGCGCGTGCAGGCGGGCCTCGTCTCCTCGCTCGACCAGGAGCAGGCGCGCTCGCAGCGGGCGCAGACCGCAGCCTCGATCCCGCCGATCGAGCAGAGCTACAATGCTGCGGTCTCGCGCCTCGCGGTCCTGACCGGCCAGGCGCCAGGCGCGCTCAAAGGCGAGATGGAGGCGGTGAGGCCGATCCCCGAGGGCCCGAAGACGGTCGGCGTCGGCATCCCGGCCGAGACGCTGCGCCAGCGTCCCGACGTGCTCGCCGCCGAGCGCAACCTCGCGTCCGCGACCGCCCAGATCGGCGTCGCCAAGGCGCAGCTCTACCCCGCGCTGCGCCTCACCGGCAGCATCGACACCAACGCCAACATGATCGGTTCGATCGGCGACATCATCACCGGCAGCGTCTTCGCCGGCCTCACCCAGCTCATCTTCGACGGCGGCCGCGTGCGCTCGCAGGTGCGCTCGAACGAGGCGGCGGCGGACGGCGCGCTGTTCGCCTACAAGGGCACCGTGCTGACCGCGCTGGAGGACGTCGAGAACGCGATCGTCGCGCTCAAGGCCGCCGAGGCGCGCGAACGCGAGTTCGCGGTGGCGCTGGATGCCGCGAACACCACCGCGATCCTCTCGCGCAGCCAGTACCAGGCCGGGCTCACCGACTTCACCACGCTCAATCAGGCCGAGGCGTCGCTGCTCTCCGCACGAAACGGCCTCACCCAGGCGCAATCCGACCGCGCGACCGCGCTCGTCCAGCTCTATGTCGCGCTCGGCGGCGGCTGGGACAGCACCGCCGTGCCCGAAGCGCCGCCCGCCGGCGCCCCGCAGGGCACCGTCGCCGCGGGCATACCCCCTTCGCCACCGCTGCAGGACCGCTGATGGCTACCAACACCGCAGAGCTCAACGACTTCCTCGGCGCCAAGAAGGTTCCCGCCTGGCGGCGCTGGGCGAAATGGGTGGCGATCGTCGTCGTCCTGCTGCTGCTCGCGCTGCTCGTCTCGCGCTGCGTGTTCGGTACCGCCGGCAAGCCCGAGTTCGAGACGCAGGCGGCGCGGCGGGGCAATCTCACCGTCACCGTCTCGGCGACCGGCAAGCTCGCGCCGACCAATCAGGTGACGGTGGGCTCTCAGTTGTCGGGCCTGGTCACCAAGGTGATGGTCGACGTCAACGACCGCGTCACCGCCGGCCAGCCGCTCGCGCTGATCGATCCCGAGCAGATCGACGACCAGATCCGCCAGGGCGAGGCGCAGATCGCCGCCAACCAGGCGCAGGTCCGCGTCCAGCAGGCGACGGTGGCGGAGGCGCAGGCGCAGCTCCACCGGATGGAGGAGGTCTCGCGCCTGTCGGGCGGCCGCGTCCCGGCCAAGACCGAGATGGAGACGGCGCGCGCCAACTACAGCCGCGCGGTCGCCTCGCTCAAGGCGTCGCAGGCGGCGGTGACGCAGGCCCAGGCGCAGCTCGCCCAGTCGCGCACCCAGCGTGCCCGCGCGGTGATCGTCTCGCCGGTGTCGGGCGTGGTGCTCGCGCGCCAGGTCGATCCGGGCCAGACCGTCGCCGCCTCGTTCAACACGCCGACGCTGTTCGTGATCGCCGAGGACCTCTCCAAGATGAAGCTGGAGGTCGCGATCGACGAGGCCGACGTCGGCCAGGTCCAGCTCGGCCAGAACGCCAAGTTCACCGTCGACGCCTTCCCGGGCAAGACCTTCCCGGCGGTGATCACCCGCGTCGACCTGGGATCGAACCTGACGGTCGCCAACGCGACGTCGTCATCGTCCTCTTCCACCAGCGGTACGTCGAGCACGCAAGGGCAGGTGGTATCCTATGCCGCGGACTTGACCGTCGGCAATCCGACACTCGAGCTCCGCCCCGGCATGACGGCAACCGCCGACATCGTCACCACGCAGAAGGGGAATGTCCTACTCGTCCCCAACGCCGCCCTCCGCTTCCGCCCCCAGACGGCGACAACCGCCCAGTCGGGCGGAGGCATCACGGGCGCGATCGGCATGCGCCCGCGCCGCATCGGCAACCGGGCGCAGCGCGAGGTCACCACCGACCGCGGCGCGCAGCAGACGATCTACGTCAAGGACGAACAGGGCAATCCCAAGCCGATCCAGATCACCACCGGCGACACCGACGGCACCGTCACCGAAGTGACCGGCGGCGACCTCAAGCCGGGCATGCAGGTGATCACCGGCCAGCTCTCCGGCAACAGCGACCGCGCCGCCACCAAGGGACAGCGGCGCCAGCGCACGGGCGGTCCGGGCGGCGGTGGCTGACGTGGCCGGTGATCCGATCATCTCGCTGCGCGGGGTCACCAAGACCTATGGCGAGGGCGCGACCGCCTTCCAGGCGCTGAAGGGCGTCGACCTCGACATCCAGGCCGGCGATTTCGTCGCGGTGATGGGCCCGTCGGGCTCCGGCAAGTCGACGACGATGAACATCCTCGGCTGCCTCGACGTGCCGACCGAAGGGACCTTCCTGTTCCGCGGCCATCATGTCGAGACGCTCGACCGCGACCAGCGCGCGCTGCTGCGGCGGCGCTACCTCGGCTTCGTGTTCCAGGGCTTCAACCTGCTCTCGCGCACCAGCGCGCTCGAGAATGTCGAGCTGCCGCTGCTCTACCGCGGCGAGGACCGCAAGGCGCGTCACGACCAGGGCATGGCCGCGCTCGACAAGGTCGGCCTCGCGGAGTGGTGGGACCATACCCCCGCCGAGCTCTCCGGCGGCCAGCAGCAGCGCGTCGCCATCGCCCGCGCGATCGTGACCGAGCCCGCCGTGCTGCTCGCCGACGAGCCGACCGGCAATCTCGACAGCGAACGCTCGATCGAGATCATGGAGCTGTTGACCGACCTCAACAAGAACAGCGGCATCACCGTGCTCATGGTGACGCACGAGCCCGACATGGCGGCGTTCGCCCACACGGTCGTCCACTTCAAGGACGGGCTGGTCGAGCGGATCGAGGAGAACCACCGGCAGGGAGCGCCGGTGGCATGATCGGCACGACCTTCGTCCTCGCGATCCGGTCGATCCGGCGGCATATCCTGCGTTCGTTCCTCACCATCCTCGGCATCGTCATCGGCGTGGCGGCGGTGGTGACGATGGTGACGCTGGGCAAGGCGACCACCGCGGCGGTGCAGAAGCAGATCGCCGCGCTCGGCACCAACGTGCTCCAGATCCGCCCCGGTCAGGGCTTCGGCCGCGGCGGCGGCGGGCCGCGCCCGCCCGACTTCAAGCCCGAGGACGTCGAGGCGATCCAGCACCAGATCACCGGCGTCACCGCGGTCGCCCCGCAAGCGCAGTCGACCGGCACCGCGATCTACGAGGGCTCCAACTGGTCGACCACGATCAACGGCACCACCAACGCCTATTTCCAGGTCCAGCCCTGGCCGACGCAGCAGGGCCGCACCTTCACCCCGATGGAGGAAGCGGCGGGCAAGGCCGCGTGCATCATCGGCAGCACAGTCTACACCAATCTCTACCGCGGCGGCCGCGCGGTGGGCACGCGAATGCGGATCGGCGGCATCTCGTGCGACGTGATCGGCGTGCTCTCGACCCGCGGCCAGCAGGGCTTCGGCGGCGACCAGGACGATGTCGTCATCATGCCGATCAAGGCGGTGCAGCGCCGCTTCACCGGCACCCGCGACATCCGGCTGATACTGGTCGGCGTCGACGACGATTATTCGACCGCCACCGTCCAGGCATCGATCGAGGACCTGCTGCGCGAGCGGCGCAACATCACCGCGGGCAAGGACGACGACTTCAACATCTTCGATACCAAGCAGATCAGCGACGCGCTCACTCAATCGACAACCATGCTCACCGGCATCGTCGCGGCGGTGGCGGCGATCAGCCTGGTGGTCGGCGGCATCGGCATCATGAACATCATGCTGGTGTCGGTGACCGAGCGCACGCGCGAGATCGGCATTCGCCTGGCGATCGGCGCGGTGGCCAGCGAGGTGCTGATGCAGTTCCTGGTCGAATCGATCGTGCTGTCGATGCTGGGCGGCCTGGTCGGGCTAGTGCTCGGGCAGATTGCGGTGATCGTGATCTCGCCGCTGATCCAGGTCGACTATCTGTTCGATCCGCAGATCAACTTCGTCGCCTTCGCCATCTCGGCGCTGATCGGCGTGGTGTTCGGCTATTTCCCCGCACAGCGCGCAGCGGCGCTGAACCCGATCGACGCGCTGCGGCACGAATAAAGTCCGTCATCCCGGCGAAAGCCGGGATCTCATGCCGTATCGCGCCTTCGCTGGAGATCCTGGCTTCCGCCGGGACGACGGTTATCTCTCGGAGCGGTCGTGCCCCTCCCCGTCGTCGCCGAGGCCGTAGAGCCTGCGCAGCCGCTGCAGGTCCTCGACCGTGTCGATGTCGACCAGCTCGGCCTCGGAGGTGATGACGTGATGGGCGGCGGCGATGATCTTACGCGCGCCCTGGTCGCCTTCGAGCTTCATCAGTTCGTCGAAGTGGTCGCGCCCGAACAGTGCCGGCGGACGCGGGGCAACGCCGTCGCTGGAAGCGAGCACCGCATCCGGCCCGCTGGCATAGTCGAGCAGACGGTAGATGTGCGCGGCCGTGACGCGCGGCATGTCGGCGAGCGCGATCATCACCGCCTCCGCACCGGCCTTCTGCGCCGCGTCGATACCGAAATGCAGCGAGCGTGCCATGCCGCGCTCGGGTTCGGGATTGGTCACCACCTCATAGCCGCACGCGGCGAAATCGACGACAGTGCCGGATACCACCGCGATCCGACGCTTGAACGGCACCGCCTCCAGCGCGACGACGACGTGGAGCGCGAGCGGCTTGTCGAGGAATTCCTCCGCGAGCTTATCGCGGCTGGCACCGTCGAAGCGGAGCGATCGGCCGGCGGCGAGCAGGACGAGGGCGGTGTCTTCAGCTCGGATCATGGAAGGCCCTCACCATGGCGGCAGCGATCGAAAGCGCGATCTCGGCCGGGCCGACCGCGCCGATGTCGAGTCCGACCGGGCCGTCGATACGGGCGAGATCAGCCTCTCCAATGCCCGCGGCGGCCAATCGTTCGCGCCGCGCGGCGTGGCTTTTGCGCGATCCCAGCGCACCGACATAGCCGGTCGGCGCCGACAATGCGGCGATGAGGGCGGGATCGTCGATCTTGGTGTCGTGGCTGAGCGTCACCACCGCCGTCGCCGGATCGGGGGCATAGGCGACGATCGCCTCGTCCGGCCAGCGATCGTCGAGCGTCACGCCGGGAAAGCGCTCTTCAGTGAGGAAGCGGGCGCGGGGATCGATTACGGTGGTCTTCACCCCCAGCTCTCGCGCCATGCCGGCGAGCGCCTGCGCGATCTGAACCGCGCCGACGATCAGCAGCCGGCGCGGCGGATCGTAACGGTTGACGAATCCCGCCTCCAGCGGGCGGAGGCTGCTTTGTCCGCTGCCGAGGTCGGTGTTGACGCTGAGCGCCCGCCCCTCGGCGCGCGCCTCGTCGATTCGGTCGAACAGCTCCGGATCGAATCCCTCCGCCGACACCGGCTGCACCAGCACGGCGATCTCGCCGCCGCATGGCAGCCCCACCTCCCAGGCCGCGGCATCGGCGACACCATAGGTCCTGAGCACCGCCGGCGCACCCGCGATCACCTCCGCGGCGGTGGTGAGGATGTCGGTCTCGACGCAGCCGCCCGACACCGATCCCTCGAACCGTCCGTCCTGGTGGACGATCATGTGCGAGCCCCTGGGCCGCGGCGCCGAGCCCCAGGTCGACACCACCGTGGCCAGCGCCATCGGCGCTCCCTTCCACGCGCGTGCGGCGGCAAGGACGGAATCGTTATCGGCCATCGTTCGTACGGCTTTCCGGGCGCGGCGTCATACGCGTGACTTCTCGGCGGTGGAATGCATTGGCCTCGCCCCGGCGGACATGCCGCGGTAACGCTTGGAGATGGGTTGGTTTCCCCGATGATGACGCGCTTGTTCCGCCTCGGCAACATCCTCCTGCTGGCGCTGCTCGCCGCGCCGGTGCAGGCTGGCGCGATGGACAGCTCCAAGACGATCGTCATCGCCCATCGCGGCGCCAGCGGCCTCAGGCCCGAGCATACGCTCGCCTCCTACGAGCTCGCGATCGAGCAGGGCGCCGACTTCATCGAGCCCGATCTGGTGCCGACCAAGGACGACGTGCTGGTCGCGCGGCATGAGAACAACATCACGGACACGACCGACGTCGCCGCCCATCCCGAGTTCGCCGACCGCAAGGCGACCAAGACCATCGACGGCGTGACGATGACCGGCTGGTTCACCGAGGATTTCACCCTGGCGGAGCTCAAGACGCTGCGCGCCAAAGAACGGCTGCCGCAGCTCCGTCCCGACAATGCGAAGTATGACGGCCGGTTCGAGATCCCGACCTTCGCCGAGGTGATCGCGCTGGCGAAGCGGCACAACGTCGGCGTCTATCCGGAGACCAAGCACCCGACCTATTTCGCCGCGATCGGGCATCCAACCGACGGCCTGCTGCTCGCCGAGCTCAAGAAGGCCGATTGGGACCGCGCCGACGCGCCGGTGTTCATCCAATCGTTCGAGGTGAACAACCTGGAGCGCCTCCACATCCAGACCAAGGTGCGCCTGATCCAGCTCATGGATGCGGAGGGCGGCCCGGCCGACGGCGCCGCGCCGAGCTATGCCGCGATGGCGATGCCTGAGGGACTGAAGGCGGTCGCCGCCTATGCCTATGGCATCGGCCCCAACAGGGACATGGTGGTGATGGGCGACGGTCCGCCGTCCAGCCTGGTCGCCGACGCCCATGCGGCCGGGCTCAAGGTCCATCCGTGGACCTTCCGCGCGGAGAATTTCTTCCTTGCGCCCGCTTTTCGCACCGGCCCCGATCCACGCACGCACGGCCGCATCCGCGACGACATCGCGCGCCAGCTCGAGATCGGCATCGATGGCTTTTTCACGGATTTTCCGTTAGATGGCGTCCAGGCCCGCGACCATTTCGTCGCCGGCCACTGAGGATGTTCGATGCGTAAGTTCGTGCTTCTCCTGCCGCTCGCCGGCCTCGTGACCGGCGGCTGCGTCGCCAAGGCGGCGTGGGATGTCGCCACGCTGCCGGTGAAGGCGGGCAGCCAGGCCGTCGACTGGTCGACCACCAGCCAGGAGGAGGCCGACCGCAACTACGGCCGCAAGATGCGCAAGCAGGAAGCGGAAGAAGGCAAGCAGCGCAAGAAGTGGGAAAAGCACTGCAAGAAGAACCCCGACGATCCCAACTGCGCGCAATATAGCGGTTATCGAGCGGGTGACGGCGATCCCACTCGGCAAAACTGACGGATCCGAACAGCGATCGCTTCAGTCGGCGAGGGCAGAGCGCCAACCTCTTTCCGTGAGATCGATCTGGCTGTTTTCGAACGACCGGTCGAACTGGTCCTCCCAAGGAAACAGACCGGTCCGATCGGGCCATACGATCTGCAAGCAGGGAAATTCGTCCCCTGCATAGAACCAGCGGCTCCAGCCGAGATGATCTTTGTAGTGTCGCTTGGCCACGGGAAAGACGTAGGCAGGGGCATTTCCGAATATGCCCTCGGCTCGCTTGCCGACCGGAAGATCGATGCCCGCCACAGCACCTCGATACAAATCCCAGAATATGTCGTGGGCAGTCTCGTCCTTCATGCCGAACATGATCAGTTCCGGGTGGCCGGCATTTCGCCAAAAACCCGTAGTATAGGAAAATCCGAGGCCGTCCGCGTCGGCGAACACACCAGTCCGGAACCACCCGTGTTCGCGAATCTTGGCGACGAAGGACTGCTCCGCCGAATCGAGCGCTTCGTCTGGAGCGTCCAAGGCTGTCAGCATCTGGGCAATTCCGCAGCTCGCCGCGCTATTTGCAGCATGGTTCCGTATCCCGTTCCGGGCGCGGAGCAAACCCGTCTCAATCGTGATCGGCGTTCTGGCCGTTCAGCACCTTCGCGATCACTACCAGCACGTCAGGGTTGAGCTGCACCCCGACATGGCTGCTTACCACCTCGATCGCCCTCTCCCCCCCGATCCGGCAGGCGCGTCCGTTCACCAGACCGTCCGAGGCGCTCCAGATCGCGGTGGCCGGCACCGGCAACGGCCGCGCGATCTCCTCACGCAGCGCGGCGACGCGGGGGTCGTCGATACGCTCGCCGGTCAGCCATTCGAAGGCACGCCACACATTGGTCGCGCGCGGATCGCCGGCGAAGGGCGAGCTCACCGTGATCACCTCGCGCACCAGATCGGGCCGGCGATGCGCCGCCAGCCGCGCCATGATCCCGCCGAGGCTCACCCCGATCAGCGTCACCGGCGCGCCCGTCTCCGCCGCCACCGCCGCGATCCGCGCGAAGAGCCGCTCGCCCTCCACGCCGATCGTCCGCGCGCCGAGATTGCGCCCCAGCACCCAGGGAAAGGCGCGATAACCGAGCCGATTGAGATAGCCGCGCAACGCGAAGTTCGACCGGTCCGAGTTGAACAGCCCCGGCAGCACCAGCACCGGCCGGCCGTCGCCCCGCGGCACCTCCCGCAGCCGCCGCCTGGCTCCGGCAAGTCGCGCCGCATTGATCGCGCCGCGCGGCCATTCGCTGATCCACAGCCGGGCGGGCGGCGGCTTCAGCTTGAGGGCGCGGGCAGCCATGTCATCACCGTTACGGGAAAGGGCGTCCATGCGCCAATCCTGACCCCCGCTGCACGCAGCGCCTCGCCGGTCCAGCTGTTGCAGGTGCGAATCGCGCTGTAGCGGCCGCGCGCGGTGTAGAAGGCGTCATAGGCACCATAACCGAAGCGGTGGCCCGCCTGTTCCGCGAAGCTCGCCCGGATGAAAGCGGCAAGGCGGCGATATTCCTCGGGCCTCAGCACGATCGAGCGCACGCCGGGCCCGACGCGCGGTTCGGGAATCGCGTCGACGTGGATCACGGTGGTGTCGCTGCCGATCGCGCTGCGCAGGACGAGACGCGGGCTCACGTCCCACCAGGTCGGCGTGTTGAGATAGAAATCGCGATCGCCCCAGCCGAAGCTCCGCCAGCCGTAGCCGGCGTAGCGCGGGTCGCGGAAATGCTCGGGTCGCACCAGATCGCTCCATGCGACTCTCGCCGCCGACGCCGGCACGACGATGCCGGTGTGCACGCCATTGTCCTCAACGTAGATGCGCACGCCCTGTTCCGGCGGATGCCAGCCGCGGTTCGCCGGGATGCTGCCGCCGACCAGCCCGGCCGTGGCATAGGCGAGGATCGCCAGCGCGATCGCCGCCGCCCCCCGGCCGAGCCATGTCGCGATCCGTCGCCTGCCACTTCGTTTCATCTGCAACTATGCTATGCTCGCATCATGGCCGAAGATTCCCATGTACTCGATTCCCCGCCGGAAGGCGCTGCCGCCGATTGGACGATCCCGCAGGATTGGCAGCACTATACCGCGGAGGAGCACGCCACCTGGGACACGCTGTTCGCCCGCCAGGCGAAGCTGCTCCCCGGCCGCGCATCGGAGGCGTATCTGCGCGGGCTGCATGCGCTCAAGCTTTCCGACGGCGGCATCCCCAATTTCGAGGAGCTGTCGGAACGGCTGACGAAGCTCACGGGGTGGCAGGTGGTGGCGGTGCCGGGACTGGTGCCCGACGACGTGTTCTTCGACCATATGGCCAATCGCCGCTTCGTCGCGGGCAATTTCATCCGCCGTCCCGACCAGCTCGACTATCTCCAGGAGCCGGACGTCTTCCACGACGTGTTCGGCCATGTGCCGATGCTCGCCGATCCGGTGTTCGCCGACTATCTCGCCGCCTATGGCCGCGGCGGCCTCCGCGCACTGGAGCTGGGCGCGCTCAAGCAGCTCGCCCGCCTCTACTGGTACACGGTCGAGTTCGGCCTGATCGCCGAGCCTGACGGGCTGCGCATCTACGGCTCCGGCATCGTCTCCAGCTATGCCGAATCGCAGTTCGCACTCGACGATCCCAGCCCCAACCGGATCATGTTCGATCTGCGGCGCGTGATGCGGACCGAATACCGCATCGACGACTTCCAGCAGAATTATTTCGTCGTGCCCAGCTTCGACGAGCTGCTGCGCGTGACGGTCGAGACCGACTTCGCCCCGCTGTATGCGGAGATCCTGCCGCTCCCCGACATCCCGGTCGGCGAGATCGTTACGGGCGACGAGGTGATCACGCACGGCACCCAAACCTATGCACGGGAGCGAGCGGCTCAGGCGTGAGGCTTATTTTTTGTTCACGCGGAGACGCGGAGGACGCGGAGGTGTCTCGCCTGTGGCCCCGTCTCGCGTCAGCGAGACCTTTCAGTCTGTAGCAAGCGATAGGCATGAAGCTGCTGGCGCGGCTGAGATGGCGGCAGGCGACGCACTCTCCGCGTCCTCCGCGTCTCCGCGTGAACAAATTCTTCCTTCTTCTTCGCGCCTCTGCGTGAACCAATATCAGCGCCGCCGCTTGCGCAGACGCAGGATCGTCCAGTCCCCTCGCTCGATCCGCCCCGCCATCCGACAGCCATGCCGCCGATAGGCGCGCGCGACCGCATCGGCTTGGCTGGTGAGCAGCCCTGCCAGCACGATCTGCCCGCCCGGCGCCGTCAGCGCAGCGAAGTCGGCCGACATGGCGATCAGCGGCCCCGCCAGGATATTGGCGATCACCAGATCGTAGGGCGCGCGCGCCAGCACCAACGGGTCGGCGGCGCCATCGGCCACGGTCAGCGCCAGTTCGCCCGGATGCAGGCCGAGGGGCACGCCATTCACCCCCGCATTCTCGACGGTGACGTCGATCGCCACCGGATCGATGTCGGTCGCGGTGGCATAGGCGCGCGGCCACAGATGCATCGCGGCGAAGGCCAGCAAGCCGGTCCCAGTGCCGAGATCGATCAGATTGCGCACCACCGCGCCCTGCGCCCTGATCGCCTCCAGCATCATCAGGCAGCCCGAGGTGGTCTCATGCGTGCCGGTGCCGAAGGCGAGCCCCGCCTCGATCCGGAACGCCTTGGCGCCCATCGGCACCTCGCCCTTGTTGGTGCCGGTATGGACATAGAAGCGCCGCGTCGCGACCGGCTCGATGCCGGCCTGGCTCAGCGTCACCCAGTCCTCCTCCGCCAGCTTCTCGACCACCGGCTCGGCATCGCCCGCACTCGGCACCAGCGCGCGGAGGCTGGCGATCGCCGCCTTGCCGGGCTTCGCTTCGAAATAGGCATCGAGCTGCCACGCGTTCGGATCGTCGACCACGCGCTCGCTGGTCATCAGCACTGGCACCGGCTCGATCGCGGCGAGCGCATCGCCGATCTCGATCGCCTCCGCCTCGGCGCGGGTGCAGGGGAGAGTCAGCTTCCAGCTCGTCATCGCACGTAACTCGCGCCGTTGATGTCGATCACCGCGCCGGTCATCGACGGCGGCGCCTCCAGCGCCAGGAAGCGCGCCGCCTCCGCCACCTCGGCCGGTTCTGCGACCCGGCCCAGCGGGATGTCGGCGAGCAGCTTGTCGCCGCCGCGGCTTGCCAGGTAATCGTCCGCCATGCCGGTCATGGTGAAGCCCGGGCAGATCGCGAAGGCAAGGATGCCCTCGCGGGCGTAGCCGCGCGCGATCGTCTTGGTCATCGCGACCATGCCGGCCTTGGACGCGGCATAGTGCCAGTGCGCCGGCGAATCGCCGCGATATGCGGCGCGGCTGGCGATGTTGACGACGCGGCCGCCCGTGCCCCTCTCCTGCCAGTGGAGCACCGCGAGGCGGCAGAGTTCGGCGGCGGCGGTGAGGTTGATGCGCATTGTCCTCTCCCAGGACGCGGTCCAGGCGTCGTGGACTTGGTCGAGGGGATTGTCCTCGAACACGCCGGCATTGTTGATGAGGACGTCGATGCGGCCGTCCAGCCTGTCGAGAGCCTTTGTCCACAAGTCCAACGGCGCGGCGGGGTCGGCGAAGTCGGCGCGGAAACCGCTCGCGGTGCCATGTCCGACGCAGCGCACATCGGGCCGGTCGAGCGCGGCGGCGATCGCCGCGCCGATGCCGCGGCTCGATCCGGTGAGGAGGATATGGGTCATGCCGCCTCCGATACGGCGGCAGCGCCGTGCTGGAAAGCGTCAGGCGGCGGCCGAGGACGAGAAGTCGTCGGCCGCCTGCTTGAGGGCGGCGAGCCGGTCGTCGACCGCCCCGAACTCGCGGCCGAGCCGATCGATCTCGGAGGCGACGGCTTCGGTGTCGGCACGGATGGCGGCGATGGTGGCGGACATCGAATCGGCCGCCAGCGCGGTCTCGTCCACCGCCGCGGTGATCGCCGTCACCGTCGTCGCCTGCGCCTCCATCGCTCCGCGGATGCGCTCCGCCGAGGTCTGCACCTCGTCCACCGTCATCCGGATCGACGCATTGGTCTCCACCGTCGAGCGCGTCGCCGACTGGATCGCCGCGATCTTGGCGGCAATGTCGTCCGTCGCCCGCGCCGTCTGGTTGGCCAGGCTCTTCACCTCCTGCGCCACCACCGCGAAGCCGCGTCCGGCATCGCCGGCCCGCGCCGCCTCGATCGTCGCGTTCAGCGCCAGGAGGTTCGTCTGCCCCGCGATGTCGCGGATCAGACCCAGGATCGATTCGATCGACTTGGCATGGTCGGAAAGCGTCCCGCTCATCTCCACCGCCTGGCTCGCCTGGGCTCCCGCCCGCGTCGCGATCTCCGCCGCCGCCTCAACCTCCATCCGCGCATCCTCGATCGCCCGGATCAAGCCGGCCGCCGTCTGCGCCGCCTCCCGCATCGCCAAGGCCGACTGCTCCGCCGCCGCCGCCACCTCGCTCGTCTTCCCCAGCATCCCGCGCGCCGAAGCGCCAGTCTGGCCGGCCTGGACGCGGATGTCGTTGCCGAGCGCGCTGGTGCCGGCGATCGATTCGGCGATGCTCGCCTTGAACTCGCGCGAGCGGGCCCTGCGCTCCTTGTGGGCCTGACGGGCATCGCGCTCGCCGAGATGCGAGGCGAGCAGCTCGGCCTCGATCAGGGCGAGCCGCTGGATCACGTCGGCGATCCGCGCCAGCCGCACCGGATCGCCTTCGACCCTCGCCTCGACCGCGGCCAGCGTCCGGCTGTGTGCGAAGGACAGGGCGGCGAGCAGCGCCGGCAGCGGCACGCCGGCGCGATGTGACTGGGCGGCGTGCTTCTCGGCGAGCACGCGCCATTCCTCGGCGAAGGGCTGGCCGTATTTGGCCTGGGTGTAATGGGCGCTGAGCGCGACCTGCTCGGCCAGCGCCTCGGGCGTGTAGCGGTCGCGGATCGATGCGGTCGCCGCGAGCGAGAGATAATGATCCCAGAAGGCGTGCGCGACCGCCTCGAACTGATCGCCCGCCAGCGCGACGATTTCCGCGCAGGCCGGCGCGATGGCGCCGTCCCAGTCATAGTCGCCGACGCGCTCGGCGAGGCTGCGCTCGCCGCCGCTCCAGCGGCCGAGGTCAGCGCGAAGCCGCTCCGCCATAAGTCATCTCTCCCATCAGGCCGCGACTTTCGTGACGAAGTCGCTGGCGTTGGTCTTGAGTGCACCCAATTGCCCGTCGAGCGCGGCGAAGCCCTCGCCCACCCGATCGATCTCGGAGGCGACGGCTTCGGTATCGGCACGGATGGCGGCGATGGTGGCGGACATCGAATCGGCCGCGAGCGCGGTCTCGTCCACCGCCGCGGTGATCGCCGTCACCGTCGTCGCCTGCGCCTCCATCGCTCCGCGGATGCGCTCCGCCGAGGTCTGCACCTCGTCCACCGTCATCCGGATCGACGCATTGGTCTCCACCGTCGAGCGCGTCGCCGACTGGATCGCCGCGATCTTGGCGGCAATGTCGTCCGTCGCCCGCGCCGTCTGGTTGGCCAGGCTCTTCACCTCCTGCGCCACCACCGCGAAGCCGCGACCCGCGTCGCCGGCCCGCGCCGCCTCGATCGTCGCATTCAGCGCCAGCAGGTTCGTCTGACCCGCGATGTCGCGGATCAGCCCCAGGATCGATTCGATCGACTTGGCGTGGTCACTCAGCGTTCCGCTCATCTCCACCGCCTGGCTCGCCTGCGCCGATGCCCGCGTCGCGATCTCGGCCGCCGCCTCGACCTCCATCCGCGCGTCCTCGATCGCCCGGATCAAGCCGGCCGCCGTCTGCGCCGCCTCCCGCATCGCCAGCGCCGACTGCTCCGCCGCCGCCGCAACCTCGCTCGTCTTCCCCAGCATCCCCCGCGCGGCGAGCGATGTCCCGCTCGCCTGGTCGCGCAAGGCGACGCCGCGTGTCGACGCGCTCTCGACGGTGGAGGCGATGCTGCTGCGGAAATCCGCCGCCAGCCGGTCGCGGGCGACTCTCTGCCCATGCGCGCTGAACAGGCCGTAGATCGATTCGGTGATCTCGCCTTCCAGGCTGGAGAGACGGATGATGACGTCGATCATCGCCGGCAGCCGCGGATCGGTCGGCTCGACCCGGCGCAGCAGCGCCTCGAGCGCGACGCGGTCGCTCGCGCAGATCATCGAATGCAGCGCCATCGGCTCGATGTCGGCGGCATAGGCCGAGGCGACCGAGCGTTCGATCGAATCGACCCAGGCGCGGCCGCGTGTGTCGAGGAAGCGATTGCGGAGGAAGGTGACGCCGAGCTCGATCATCTTCTGCGTCTCGTGCGGCGCCCAATCGCGCTGGTCGGCGAAGCTCGCCACCCATTGTTCCCAATAAGCGGCCGCGATGCCGTGCGCTTCGGGCTCGATCATGTCCCAGACCGCCCGTGCCGACTCGACGAACGCATCGTCGACGCCGAACACGCGCAGCCGCGTCGGCAGGTCGATCCTGGCGCTCAGGCTTCCGGGCGGCGGCAGATCCTTGGTCAACTCGGTCTCCAGCGTCAGCGCGGCGCACTCACGATGCCGCGCACATTCTCGTTGGAGATAGAACGGGAATGGTTAAGCGGCGGTTAGGGTCGATCGACAATTGAGGAGAGCTGACACCTCCCGCCTCGGCGTCACCCCGGACTTGTTCCGGGGTCCACTAAGCCTCGCGGACGGCGCTCAAGCCTCTTGTCCGGTTCCTGCCTTCCGGTGGCCCCCGGAACAAGTCCGGGGTGACGGCTGGGAACCGGGCTACGGAAGACCCGCAACCTCAAAAGGTCGATCCGCCTTAGCCTTCGATAACGCCGTCGACGACGCGATATCGGGTAGCCGGCTCAGGCACCTCGTCGAACAGGCCGGCCTCGGTGCCGGTCATCCACACCTGCCCGATGCCGGCGAGCGCGGCGAACAGCGCAGCGCGGCGGCCGGGGTCGAGGTGCGCGGCGACCTCGTCGAGCAGCAGCACCGGCGGACGGGCAGTCGCTTCGGCGACGAGGCCGGCATGGGCGAGGACGATGCCGAACAACAGTGCCTTCTGCTCGCCGGTCGAGCAGAGTGCAGCCGGCTGCCCCCCCTCGACTCCGCTCGGGGCAGGCTTGTCGAGATGCGTCACCGCCAGGTCCTGGCGATGCGGGCCCACCAGCGTCCGGCCGGCGGCGGCATCGCGGCGGCGGCTTTCCCTCAGCGCCGCGGCGAGATCGTCCGCGGCCTCTCCCTCGATCGCCAGCCCCGCACGGGCGAACCCGCCGGGCGCTTCGGCGAGGCGCTCGTTCAGCCGCAGAACGGTGGTGCGCCGCGCCGCATCGATCGCGGCGCCATGCTCGGCCATTGCCGCCTCCAGCGCGGCGAGCCAGTCGGGATCGGCCGGCGCCTCCTCCGCCAATAGCCGGTTGCGCGCGCGCATCGCCGCATCATAGCGGGCAGCGTGATGGGCATGGGCCGGCGCCAGCGCCAGCGTGAGCCGGTCGAGGAAACGGCGCCGCTCCGACGCGGGCTCGACGAACAGCCGGTCCATCGCCGGGGTCAGCCACAGCACCGATACCCATTCCGCCAGCGCCGTCGCCGCGGCGGGCGCACCGTTGATCCGCACGATCCGGCGCTCAGGGGCGGACGGCTGGGTACCGGTGCCGATCTCGATTCCGCCCGCGAGCGTCGCCGCGACCCCGAACCCACCCGCGCCGCCCTGCCGCGCCATCTCCGACAAGGGCGCGCGTCGGAGCCCTCGCCCGGGCGCGAGCAGCGACACCGCCTCCAGCACGTTGGTCTTGCCCGCGCCATTGTCGCCGGTGAGCACGACGAAGCCCGGCCCCGGCGCCAGCGTCGCGGCCGCATGGTTGCGGAAATCGGTGAGGACGAGGCGCGACAGCATCGCGCTATCGCTTAAAGCCTGTTCGAAGGAAGTGGAATCGTGCTCCTGCGAAAGCAGGAGCCCTGGATCACCTGACATCGCCTGCGGCCGGAGCTCCTGTCTTCGCAGGAGCACCGATAGGCTTCAATCCGAACTGGATGGAGTCTGGGAAGATCAGATCGCCTGCACGCCCATCTGGTCGAGGTGAATCTGCGCCTCGTGATATTTGATCGCCGGCAGGATGTTGAGCCGCCGCCGCGCCGCCTCGAGCGGCTCGGCGAGCAGGATCTCGTAATCCTCGGCGTTCAGCCACTTGGCCTGCTTGCCGTGACGATAGCCTTCGATCACCGCGCGCACGACCTTGAGGCTCTTGGTCACGCGGATGCTCTTGAGCGCACCGGCAAGCGCGATCGCGCCCCAGCCGAGCCCCTTGGTCTGGGCATAGGAGAAGGCGACCAGGCACAGCTCGCCGAGATGCTCCTCGGCGGTATAGCCGGTCAGGATGTGCCAGATGTCGTGGATGTCGCGCTCGCGCTGGCCGAACCAGACGTGCGGGTGCTCGGCCTGTTCCCAGCCAGTCCCGTCCTGATAGCTGATGTCGGCGAGGCCCATCGCCGAGAAGCCGGTCCGGTCGAGGAAGGCGCGGTAATGCGCGCCGACCGATCCTTCAGGCAGCGAATCGAGCCAGGCGCGGTCGCTGAAACGCTCGGCGAGGTTGACCCGACGATAGGCGATGCGGCCGCCCTCCACGCTGGTCAGCAGCCGGCGATAATTCTTGTGGCTGGTGTCGGCGTTGAGCGCGCGCATGATGCGGAACACCTGCACGGTGTCGTCGCCGTTCGCCATCAGCTTGCGAAGCGCGGTGAAGGCTGCCCGCCAGTCGCGCTTCATCGGCAGGCCGGCGTTGATCACGGGAGCCGGCGCGGCTTCCACTTTGGTGCGCGGCAGGGTATCGATCGCTTGCGTTGCCATGGGTGCGAATCCTTACTGACAATTGTGTCAGTAACCAACGGCGAGGCGGAAATCAAGTTCCAACCGAGCCTGCGCTCAATAGAGCAAGCCGAAGCTCGCTGCGTCCAGGGACATGACCACCACGGCGCAGATGACGAGCCAGAGCGCGGTCAATGGCCATTCACCTTCGCGATCGAACAGTTTCGCCGTGACGGCGGGCATGCCGATGATCCAGAGCAGAAGCCAAGCCGAGCGGATGCCGGTCCAGTCCACGACGAACACCGTCGCTGCAGCGAGGAGCGCGACGATCGCAAGCTGGATCGAGCCGCGCAGGATCGTGACCACCCCGCCCGAAGCCCTGCTTCGAGCGAGACCCGTCAAACCCGCATCGGCATCAGCACGTAGAGCGCCGGCGCCTTGTCGTTCTCGCGGATCAGCGTCGGGGCGGCGGCGTCGGCGAGGTGGACCTCGACCGAATCGCCCTCGATCTGCGCGAGGATGTCGAGCAGGTAGCGGCTGTTGAAGCCGATCTCGAACGGCATCGCGGCATATTCGCCCGGCACTTCCTCCGCCGCCGCGCCATTCTCGGGCGAGGTCACCGACAGGGTGATCTTGTCGCGGTCGACCGCCATCTTGACCGCGCGGGTCTTCTCGCTGGCGATGGTGGCGACGCGGTCGACGCCTTCCTCGAAGCTGCGCGGGTCGAGCTTCAACAGCTTGTCGTTGCCGGTCGGGATCACCCGCGAATAATCGGGGAAGGTGCCGTCGATCAGCTTGGAGGTGAGGATCGCCTGGCCGAGGTCGAAGCGGATCTTCGATCCCGACAGCGACACGCCGACCGATCCGTCGACCTCGTCGAGCAACTTCCTGAGCTCGCCCACCGCTTTCCGCGGCACGATCACGTCGGGCATCCCGTCGGCACCGTCCGGCTTCGCCACCGTCACCCGGGCGAGGCGGTGGCCGTCGGTCGCGGCGGCCTTCAGCGAATCGTCGGCGATGTGGAGAAAGATCCCGTTGAGATAGTAGCGCGTCTCCTCGGTCGAGATCGCGAAGCGCGTCTTGTCGATGATCTGCTTGAGCGTCTCCGCCGGCAGCTCGAACTGGGTCGGCAGCTCGCCCTCGGCGATCACCGGGAAGTCGTCCCGCGGAAGCGTCGGCAGCGAGGAATTGTAGCGGCCCGCGCGAATCGCCAGACGGCCTTCCGCGGCGCTCAGCTCCACCTGGCTGCCTTCGGGCAGCTTGCGCGCGATGTCGAACAACGTGTGGGCGGAGACGGTGGTCGCCCCCGCCTGGTCGACCGCGGCCGCGACCGTCTCGTCGATCTGCAGGTCGAGGTCGGTCGCCATCAGCCGGATCGCGCCGTCCCCCGATGCCTCGATCAGCACATTGGACAGGATCGGTATCGTGTTCCTGCGCTCGACCACCGATTGGACATGGCTCAGCCCCTTGAGCAGGGTTGCGCGTTCGATCGTCGCCTTCATCTCAAACCCCCGGACGCCCCCGGATGCGGCCGGCGGCAACTTTGCCGAACTATCTCTAGCGCGAAAAAGGGCCGGAGCAAGCGCCCCGGCCCTCTTGTTTGCCGCAATGCGGCAGCTTGACGTCAGAAGCGCCCGATCAGAAGCGGACGCCGACGCCCGCCAGCAGCTGATGACGGTCGAGATCGACGTCATAGTCGTCCAGCTTACTGTAGTTCGAGTAGCGATACTCGCCCTTGATGTAGGCGGTCGGCGTGATCTTGTACTCGATGCCGGCGCCGAGGCGGTAGCCGTCGAGGTTGGCGTGATCGCTGACACTGGTGGTGGCAGTGTCGTAGCGCGCGTCGATGCGCTGGTTGGTGTAGCCGGCCTTTGCGTAGAGCAGCGCCCGCGGCGAGACGGCGTAACCGATGCGGCCACCGACGTAGATGTCGCGGCCGGTGTCGACGCGCAGGCGATCGCCCGCAGCGAGCACGTCGTTGGCGCGCGTGTCGGCGCTGGAACCGGTCAGCTCGGCCTCGGCGCCGAACACGGCCTGGCCCGCCTGGAAATCATAGCCGACCGCGCCGCCGTAGACGACGCCGTCCTTGCTGGCACCCTGCCCGCCGTCACCCTTGAAGTGATCCCAGCCGGCCACGCCCTCGACGCGCGGGCCGCTGAACGGCGCCTGGTCCTGGGCGAAGGCGGGGGTTGCGACAGTGGCCGCCAACAGGGCGGCAAGGGCAATCTTACGCATTGGTAACTCCATTCAAACTCCCGCCAGTGGGTGGCGGGACCGGCTAAATGGTGCGCCGCACACCAAGTTGCATGAACCTCAGATAAACAGCGAAAAGCGTTGCATTTCGGCCACAGATCGGGCTTGGCAGAAGCATGGCGGGACGGACCGAACGCAAGGGGCGCGACTTCATCGCGCGGCATGGGGAAACGGTGTTCAACGCTGCGCGGCGGATGCAGGGAAGCCAGCCGCACACACCCCTCACCCGCGCCGGTTTCGCCCAGGCCGATGCGATGGGGGAGGCGCTACGGCGCATCCTGGGACCCAAGCCCAAACTTACCATGTGGTCGTCGAGCGCCGGTCGCGCGCTGCAGACGCTGGCGGTGATCGCCGAGCATCTCGAGCTCGACTGGCACCAGGCTCGCCACGACGACCGGCTAGTCGAGATCGGCATGGGCGAGTGGAGCGGGCGCTACTACCGCGACATCGCGGCGGAGATCGGCGACGGTTTCGTCGACCTGTCGCACGGCCTCTACACGCGCCCACCGCCCGGCGGCGAATGGTACGACGCTATCGCGACGCGCGTCTCCGGCTGGCTCGACGATACCGACGACGATCCCGATGACCGGCTCGTCATCATGCACGGCATGTCGAGCCGCGTGCTGCGCGGGGTGATGACCGGTGCCGACGTGCTCCCCCAATTCGACGCGCCGGTGGCGCCGAGCCTGCCGCAGGGATCGATCGCGATGATCGAGCATGGCGTCGAGACGATCGTCCACTGGGGCAGCGGCGAGGGCGGGACGCCGACGTGAGCCTGATGCTCGCGCTGGCGCTGCAGGCGGCGGCGAGCGGGCGGACGCCGCTCGGCGTGTTCGCACGCTGGGGCGCGTTCCGCGACGCCGCGCCCGCGCGCTGCTACGCCATCGCCGAGCCGGTCGCCCGCTCCGATGCGCGCCCCTTCGCCAGCATCGCCACCTGGCCGGGCGACGGCGCGCGCAACCAGCTCAACATCCGCCTCAGCCGCCCGCGCGCGCCGAGCGCCAAGGTCACGCTGTCGATCGGGGAACGCCGTTTCGAGCTGATCGCCGGCGACCAGGATGCCTGGGCACCCGACGCGCGCACCGACGCCGCGATCGTCGCCGCCATCCGCGCCGGGCGCAGCATGAGCGTCGAGACGGTGAGCGCCCGCGGCGCCCCCTTCGCCGACGTCTACCCCTTGAAGGGCGCCGCCACCGCGATTGACGCCGCTGCGGTAGGCTGCGCTCCGGCGAGATAGGCGCCGAGGCCGGCCACCAGCGCGTCGAACACCGCCCGGATGCGCGCGACGCCGCGCAAATCTTCGTGCGTCACCACCCAGGTCTCGAGATCGTAGGTGAACTCGGCCGCGAACAGGCGCACGAGCGCAGGATCGCGCGCGGCGAGCGGGACCTGGCAGACGCCGATTCCCACGCCGGCGCGGATCGCGGCGAGCTGCGCGAGGTCGCTGTCGGACCGGAACATGAAGTCCTCGGTCCCCACCGGCAATCCCTCGGCCTGCACCGCCTTCAGCACGGCATTGTCATGCTCGGGCCCGATCAGGCCGCACCGGCGCGCCTCGTCGATCGTCGCCGGTGCGCCGACCCGCGCGAGATAATTGCGATGCGCGTGCAGCCCGAGCGGGATCGCGCCGATCCGCTTCGCCACCAGCGCCTCCTGCACCGGGCGGACCATCCGTACCGCGACATCGGCCTCGCGCCGGAGCACGTCCTCGTTGCGGTTGCTCGGCGACAGCGCGATCGCCAGCCGCGGGTGCGCCGCGCGCAGCTCAGCCAGGATCGGCGGCAGCACCTCGACCGCGATCACCTCGCTCGCCGAGACGCGGACCACGCCGGCCACCTCGCCCGCCTCGGCCGAGGCGACGCGCACCATCGCCTCGGCGGAGAGTGCCATCGCCTCGGCATGGCCGCCGAGCGCCAGCGCGGTCTCGGTCGGGCTGAGCCCGGCGGGCGTGCGGGTGAACAGGGCGACGCCGAACGTCGCCTCCAGCTCCTCGATCCGCCGCCGCACCGTCGGCTGAGCGAGATCGAGCGCGCGCGCGGCACCCGACAGGCTGCCCTCGCGCAGCACGGCGAGGAAAGCGCGGCAATGATCCCAGTCCATCAAATTTTGATAGGCCGACTGTTTATCCTTGGCAATTTTATGTAGGTGCCGAGTGCCTCATATCGCCGCCGTCACATGGATGGAGGCGACGATGACGAGGACGGCTCTGGTGCTGGGGGCGACCGGCGGGATCGGCGGCGAGACCGCCCGCGCGCTGGCAGCGCACGGGTGGCGCGTGAAAGGGCTGAGCCGCACGCCGCGCACCGGCGACGGGATCGCATGGGTGGTGGGCGACGCGATGGACCGCGAAGCGGTGATGCGCGCCGCCGATGGCGCGGACGCGATCGTCCATGCGGTCAACCCGCCGGGCTATCGCGATTGGGACGCTCTGGTGCTGCCCATGCTCGACAACAGCATCGCCGCGGCGCTGGCGGCGGGCGCGCGGCTGGCGCTGCCCGGCACGATCTACAATTATGATCCCGCCGCTACCCCGGTGGCGCGGCCGGATTCGCCGCAGGCGCCGGCGAGCCGCAAGGGCGCGATCCGCGTCGAGATGGAACGCCGGCTCGCCGAGACGCCCGGCCTGCGCGCGCTGGTGCTACGCGCCGGCGACTTCTTCGGGCCGCGGCCGGGCAACAGCTGGCTTTCCCAAGGGATGGTGACGCCGGGCAAGCCGGTGCGGTCGGTGATGACGCCGGGCGCGCCGGGAGTCGGCCATGCCTGGGCCTATCTGCCCGATGTCGGCGAGGCGTTCGCGCGGCTGCTCGATCGCGAGGCCGAGCTGCCCGGTTTCGCGCGCCATCATTTCGCCGGCTATTGGGACGCCGACGGAACGCAGTTCGCGCGTGCGGTCGCCGATGCCGGAGGCCAGCCGCATGCGAGGGTCTGGCGGATGCCATGGGCGCCGATGCCGCTGATCGGCCTGTTCAACCCGACGATGCGCGAGATGGTCGAGATGAAGCCTTATTGGCGCCATCCGGTCCGCCTCGACAATGCCAGCCTCGTCGAGACGATCGGCGAAGAGCCGCACACGCCGCTGGCCGAGGCGCTGGCAATGACGCTGCAGGCTCTGGGCTGTCGGGGGTAGGAACTTCCGGAAGCGGACCTATGATGCCCCGCCGTCGTTCGAGATGCTGCGGCAGCGGACCGCATCCAAGACGCGCCTAGCCCAGGTCGGGAGACAGGATCATGCTCCGTCATCTCATTGCACTGACCGCGCTCGCCGCCACGCCAGCCGCGCAGGATCCGGGCCCGGACCAATCCATGTTCATCGACGCGACCGCGACCGCCCTTCCGGCAGCGGCGCAGCTGCATGCCCTCGACGGCGTGTTCGTCGATGTCGACCGCGACGGCGATCTCGACCTCGCGCTGGCGGTCGAAGGCGACGTGAACCGGCTCTACATCAACGACGGCACGGGCCGCTTCGCATGGCGGCAGGGGGTGTTCGGCACCAAAGCGCACGACACCGAGCATGTGCGGACAGCGGACTTCAATGGCGATGGTTGGCCCGACCTCGTCTTCGTCGCGGAGGACGACAAGACGCACCAGCTGTTCCTCGGCAGTCCCGGCGGCCGCTTCACCGACGCAAGCGACCGGCTGCCCGGCCGCAGCGAGGGAAACGGCCTCGCCGTGGGCGACGTGGACCGCGACGGCCTTCCCGACATCGTCATAGGCTCGTCCGGCGCCGCCAAGGGTGACGGCCAGGAGCTGCTCTGGCTTAACGACAAGGCGCGGCCCGGACATTTCGTCGATGCGACCGCCACCCACCTCCCCGCCGTTCGCGACGACACGCAGGACGTCGCGCTGATCGACATCGATGGCGACGGCGACCTCGACATGCTCGTCGCCAACGAGCGCCCGCCGAGCCGGCTGCTGCTCAACGACGGCCAGGGCCGGTTCGCCGACGCATCCCGCCGGCTGGACCTCAAGGTCCCGATGGAGACGCGCGAGGCGCACGTCTTCGACGCGAACGGCGACGGCCGCCTCGACATCCTGCTGCTCAATCTCACCAGCAATGCCGGCAAATGGGACAAGGACCCGCAGGCCCGGCTGCTCGTCAACGACGGGCGGCGCTTCGCCGACGAGACGGCGGACCGGCTGCCGCCCAACCGCTTTTCGAGCTGGGGTGGCGAGGTGGTCGACTTCGATCACGACGGCCACCCCGACCTGCTGGTCGGCGCGATCGACGTCCCCGGCTTCGAGCCGATGCAGGTCCGCGCCTATCGCAACGACGGCGCGGGCCGGTTCCGCGACGTGACCGCCACGGCGATGCCGGCCACGACCAAGGGGCGCGCGTGGAGCATGGACGTGGGCGACGTAAACCGCGACGGCATCGACGACGTCTTCATCGGCGGATGGGGAACGCAGGCCCGGCTGCTGCTCGGCCGCAGATGAGGCCGGGTCCCGCGCGGCCGCCGTTCGGCCGCCCCTAGAAAATCGCCGCCGCTTCCGCTACATGGGCGCCCATGCCAGCAGCATCGGCCGCTCCCATGCCCATTCCCGGGCACATCGATCCCGTGCCCGTCGAGCGTGCCTTCAAGCCGCGCGCGGACGGCCGCATCGACCTGCTCGGCCTGTCGCGCGACGACCTGCGCATGGCGCTGGAGACCGCACAGCTCGAGCCCAAGCAGGCGAAGCTGCGCGCCAAGCAGCTGTGGCACTGGATCTACAACCGCGGCGTCACCGATTTCGAGCTGATGACCGACATCTCGAAGCAGCTCCGTCCGTGGCTAGCGCAGCGCTTCGTGATCAGCCGGCCGGAGGTGGTGACCGCGCAGGTCTCGTCCGATGGCACGCGCAAGTGGCTGCTGCGCTCCGACGACGGGCAGGAATATGAGAGCGTCTTCATCCCCGACGCCGATCGCGGCACGCTGTGCGTGTCGAGCCAGGTGGGGTGCACGCTCAACTGCCGCTTCTGCCACACCGGCACGATGCGGCTGGTGCGCAACCTGACGCCGGCCGAGATCGTCGGCCAGGTGATGCTCGCCCGCGACGCGCTCGGCGAATGGCCGAGCCAGCCGGAGGGCCGGATGCTCACCAACATCGTGATGATGGGCATGGGCGAGCCGCTCTACAATTTCGACAACGTCCGCGACGCGCTGAGGCTGGTCATGGACGGCGACGGGTTGGCGCTGTCGAAGCGGCGCATCACCCTGTCGACCTCGGGCGTGGTGCCGATGATGGCGCGCGCGGGCGAGGAGATCGGCGTCAACCTGGCGGTGTCGCTGCACGCGGTGACCAAGGAGATCCGCGACGAGATCGTGCCGCTGAACCGCAAATACGGGATCGAGGAGCTGCTCCAGGCCTGCGCCGACTATCCCGGCGCCAACAACGCGCGGCGGATCACCTTCGAGTATGTCATGCTCAGGGACAGGAACGACAGCGACGAGGACGCGCGCGAGCTCGTGCGGCTGATCAAGGCGTACAAGCTGCCGGCCAAGGTCAACCTGATCCCGTTCAACCCGTGGCCCGGCGCGCCGTACGAATGCTCGACGCCGGAGCGGATCAAGGCCTTCTCGAACATCGTGTTCGAGGCGGGCATCTCCGCCCCGGTGCGCACCCCGCGCGGCCGCGACATCGACGCCGCCTGCGGCCAGCTCAAGACCGCTTCCGAGCGGAAGAGCCGCGCCGAGCTCGACCGGCTGGCGGAAGAGAAGCAGGCGGCGCTGGGTTGAGCGCCCTCCGTCATCCCGGCGAAAGCCGGGATCTCCGGCCGCAAGCACACCGCCTGACGCATGAGACTCCGGCTTTCGCCGGAGTGACGTGTTGATGGTCGACCTATCCTCCCTCGCCCTCGCCGCCGGGGCCGGCCTGATCGGCGGCACGATGAACGCGCTGGCCGGCGGCGGCACCTTCGCGACGCTGCCCGCGCTGATCGCGATCGGGTTGCCCGCCAACATCGCCAACGCCACGTCCAACGTCGCGCTGCTGCCGGGGGCGGCGACGAGTGCCTGGGCGTTCCGCGACGAGCTCGGGCCGCTCGGCAAGGTCGACTGGCGCGTGCTCGCCGGCATCACCTTCGTCAGCGGCATCATCGGCAGCCTGCTGCTGGTGCTGACCCCGGCGCGCGCGTTCGACGTCATCGTGCCGTGGCTGCTGCTGTTCGCCTTTGCGGTGATGCTGTTCGGCAGGAGTGCCGCCGCATGGCTGCATGCGCGGGTGACGATCGGCGCGCCGACGCTGGTGGTGTGCCAGGTCTTCCTCGGCATCTACGGCGGCTATTTCGGCGGCGGGGTGGGGCTCGTCACCACCGCGGTCTACGGCCTGCTCGCGCACACCACGCCGCGCCAGATGTTCGCGCCGCGCACGCTCATGCTCGCCATCGCCAACGGTGCGGCGGCGATCGTGTTCATCCTGTTCGCGATGGTGGTGTGGTGGGCGTGCCTGCCAATGCTGATCGGCGGCATCGTCGGCGGCTGGATCGGCGCCGGCATCGGCAAGCGCCTGTCGCCGCTCGCGGTGCGCATCTGGACCCTGCTCGTCACCGGCGTCACCACCGCGGTATTCTTCCACCGCGCCTATTGGTAGGATCGCGCGGCATGGATGAGCCCCCCGTCTCTCCGCCGCCGCAGGTGATCCGCCGCCACGCCCTCTCGACGCGGCTGTGGCATTGGACCAATGCCGTCTGCATCTTCGTCCTGCTCGGCTCCGGGCTGATGATCTTCAACGCGCATCCGCATCTCTATTGGGGGCAGTATGGCGCGAACTTCGACCATCCGTGGCTCAGCCTGCCGCGCTGGCCCGGCTGGCTGACGATCCCGTCGACCTACAATCTCGCGCTGGGGCGGCGCTGGCACCTGTTCTTCGCGCTGGTGTTCGCCTTCGGCCTGCTCGCTTTCATGATCGTGAGCCTGCTGAACCGCCATTTCCAGCGCGACTTGACCTTCCGCCGGCGCGAGCTGGCGCCGCGTCACTTGTGGGAGGACCTGAAGGACCATCTCGCCTTCCGCTTCCACGACCCCGACGATCCCGGCCGCTACAACACCCTCCAGAAGGCGAGCTATGTCGCCACCATCTTCGTCCTCATCCCGCTGATGATCTTGACCGGACTCGCCATGTCGCCGGGGATGAACGCGGCGTGGCCGTGGCTGATCGACCTGTTCGGCGGCCGCCAGTCGGCGCGGTCGATCCATTTCATCGCGGCGGGGCTGATCGCGCTGTTCACCGTCGTCCACCTGACCCTGGTCATCCTCGCCGGCGTCGGCAATGAGCTGCGTTCGATGATCACCGGCAGATGGAAGGTACCGGAAGAATGATCGTCACCCGCCGCGCGCTGATCGGTAGCCTCGCCGCGACCACCCTTGCCGGTTGCGACGCGGTCGGCCGCAACCCGGCCGCGCGCGACATCCTGTTCTCGGCCGAGAACATACACCGCTGGCTCCAGCGCAGCCTCGCCGGCCGCACCGCGCTGGCGCGCGAGTTCCGGCCGGACCAGATCTCCCCGATCTTCCGCGGCAACGGCACCCAGAACCCCGATACCCCCGAATATCGGGCCCACGCCGCCGCGAGCTTCGCCGGCTGGCGCATCGCGGTCGACGGGCTGGTCGCCCGCCCGCTCAGCCTGTCGATGGCCGAGCTGCGCCGCATGCCCGCCCGCACCCAGATCACCCGCCACGACTGCGTCGAGGGCTGGAGCGCGATCGGCAAGTGGCATGGTCCACCGCTCAAGCTGCTGCTCGACGCCGCCGGCATGAGCGATCGCGCGCGCTACATCGTCTTCCACTGCGCCGACCGCTTCGGCGTGCGGCCCTATTACGAATCGCTCGACCTGATCGAGGCGCTTCACCCGCAGACCATCCTCGCCTGGGCGCTCAACGACGCGCCGCTGACCGTCCGCAATGGCGCGCCCGTGCGGCTGCGCTGCGAGCGCCAGCTCGGCTACAAGCACGCCAAATATGTCCAGCGGATCGAGGCGGTTGCCAGCCTCGACGGCATCCATGGCGGCAAGGGCGGCTATTGGGAGGACAAGGCCGGCTACGACTGGTACGCCGGCATCTGACGAGCCGGGGCTTTTGCACAGCCAAAACGATTGCTAGGCAACGGCGCGATGTCGCTGATCGATCGTTTCTTCGCGCGCGCAATCAAGCGCGGCCAGCTCACCGTGATCCACGCCGACGGCAAGCGGGTGAGCTTCGGCACGCCCGATCCCGAGCTACCGTCGATCACCATCCGCTTCGCCAAGGGCGCGGTCGGCCGCATCCTGCGCGATCCGGCGACGGGGGCGGGCGAGACCTTCATGGACGGATCGCTGGCGATCGAGGAGGGCGATATCCTCGGCCTGCTCAGCCTCGCCACCGCCAACAACATGTGGGAGCACGACGACAGCGCGCTCGAGGCGAGCTGGCTCGGCCGCGCGCTGACCGCGATCCGCTTCCGTATCGACCGCGTCAACATGACGCGCCGCTCGAAGCGCAACGTCGCGCATCACTATGATCTCGACGACCGGCTCTACGACCTCTTCCTCGACCGCGACCGCCAATACAGCTGCGCCTATTTCACCGATCCTTCGAACAGCCTCGATCAGGCGCAGGAGGACAAGAAGGCGCACATCGTCGCCAAGCTGGCGATCCAGCCGGGGATGCGCGTGCTCGACATCGGCTGCGGCTGGGGCGGGATGGCGCTCTACATCCACCGCAAGACCGGCGCCGAGGTGCTCGGCGTCACCCTGTCGGAGGAGCAGCTCAAGGTCGCCCGCCGCCGCGCCGAGGAGGCCGGGGTCGCCGACAAGGTCAAGTTCGAGCTGATCGACTATCGCAACCTCACCGGCACCTTCGACCGCATCGTCTCGGTCGGCATGTTCGAGCATGTCGGCACGCTCTATTTCCGCGCCTTCTTCGAGAAATGCCGCGCGCTGCTGACCGAGGAGGGCGTGATGCTGCTCCACACCATCGGCCGCACCGACGGGCCGGGCGTCACCGACAAGTTCACCCAGAAATACATCTTCCCCGGCGGCTACATCCCCGCCCTGTCGGAGATCGCACGCGGATACGAGGGCGTGCGCATGTTCTGCACCGATATCGAGGTGCTGCGGCTGCACTACGCCTATACGCTGAAGGAGTGGTACGACCGCACCGTCGCGGCGAAGGATGCGCTAGTCGAGCTCTACGACGAACGTTTCTTCCGCATGTGGACCTTCTACCTCGCGGGCGCCTACGTCACCTTCCAGTACGGCAACATGGTGAACTACCAGCTCCAGTTCGCGCGGGGCCGCCACACGCTGCCGATCACCCGTGATTACATGGCCGAGGCGGAAGCCAAGCTGCGCGCGTCGGCCTGATCCCGTCGGCGATCAGCCGGGATAGCGGGCGCGATTGTCGGCGAGGCTGCCGGCGATCAGCTCCTCCAGCACGCCCATGTCCACGTCGCCAAGCGACTTGAGGTAGAGGCACCCCTTGCCGGTACTGTGCTTGCCCAGCCGGGCGAGCAGCGCCTCGCGCATCGGATCGCCGCTCGCCAGGTAGAGCGTCAGCGCCGCCTTGCGCGGGCTGAGGCCGATCCGACACATCTCGCCCTCGCGGCCGCTGTCGTATTTGTAGCGATAGCAGCCGAAGCCGACGATCGACGGTCCCCACATCGTCGCCGGTTCGCCGGAAACCTTCGCCATCAGCGCCGCGACGGTGCGCGCGTCGGCGCGGCGGCGTTCGTCTGGAACAGCGTCGAGGAACGCCTCGACCGACGCGGCGGTCGCCTGTGTCTTGTTCTCCGCCATTGCCCTCTCCCCCTCCCGTCACCCCGGCCTTGTGCCGGGGTCCACCGTGCAGCTGGAGCCGAACCGTGCGGACTGTGCGGCACGGTGGCCCCCGGCACAAGGCCGGGGTGACGAAGGGGAAAAGGCGCCCTAAGCCGCCCATCCATGGCCGCCCTCCCCCTCACCCGCCGCTCGATCCTCGCGCAGGCCTGGCCGATCATGGTCGGTCAGATGACGGTGCCGCTGGTCGGCCTGGTCGACACCGCGGTGATCGGACGCACCGGCGATGCCGCGGCGCTGGCCGGGGTCGCGCTCGGCACCACCATCGTCAACTTCATCTTCTGGAGCTTCGGCTTCCTGCGCATGGGCATGACCGGCATGACTGCCCAGGCGGCCGGCGCGGGCGACACGGCGGAGACCGATGCGCTGCTGGTGCGCGGGCTGGCGGTCGGGCTGGGTTTCGGCGCATTGCTGGTGATGCTTCAGCTCCTGCTGATCCCGCTCGCCTTTCAGCTGCTCGCGGGCGGCGCCGACGTCGACGCGTCGGCCAAGCCCTATGTCGCCGCACGCTTTCTCGGCGCGCCGGCGAGCCTTGCGGTATTCGCGATCAACGGCTGGCTGCTGGGGCTGGGTCGCACCCGCGCCGCGCTCGCGCTGCAGATCGTGATGAACCTGGTCAACGTCGGGCTCGACGTGCTGTTCGTCTGGCACTTCCACTGGGGTGCGCGCGGCGTCGGGCTCGGCACCGCCTGTGCGGAATGGACCGCCCTGGCGGTCGGTCTCGTGATGGTCGCCCCGCATCTCCGCGCGCTTCGCGATCGGGCCCGCCTGTTCGATGCGGCGAGGATGCGCCGGTTGTTTGCGGTCAACGCCGATATCATGATCCGCACCGTCGCGCTGCTGCTGCTGTTCGCCTGGTTCACCAACGCCGGCGCGCGGCTCGGCGCGACCACGCTGGCGGCGCAGCAGGTGCTGATGCAGGCGGTCGGGATCGTCGCCTTCGTGCTCGACGGGTTCGCCTTCACCGCCGAATCGCGCGTCGGCCATGCCGTCGGCGCGAACTCCCGGGCCGACCTCAGGCGCGCGGTGCGGCTGACGGGGGAGTTCTGCCTGGCGACGGCGCTGCTCTTCTGCGTCGTCATCGCCCTCGCCGGCCGCAGCGGCATCGACCTGCTCGTCACCGACGCCGCCGTCCGCGAGCGGGCGGAGGCGCTGCTGCCCTTCGTCGTCCTCGTGCCGCTGGTCGGCACCCCGGCGTGGCTGCTCGACGGCGTGTTCATCGGCGCGACCGGCGGACGGGCGCTGCGCAACGCCGCGATCCTGTCGACGGCGCTCTACGTCGCCACCGATCTCGCGCTCCGCCCGCTCGGCGCGGCGGGGATATGGCTGGGGCTGCTCGCGAGCTATGTCTATCGCGCGCTCGCGCTCGGCTGGCATTGGCCGCGGCTGCTCAGCGGTCTTGCTCCATGGGACCCCGCCTGATACCGGCCCGCGTCCCCGACTCCCTGGAGCCCGTTACCATGTCCGACCAGATCAACCGTGTCGTCCTCGCCTTCTCGGGCGGCCTGGACACCAGCGTGATCCTGAAGTGGCTCCAGCAGACCTATCATTGCGAGGTCGTCACCTTCACCGCCGACCTCGGGCAGGGCGAGGAGCTCGAGCCCGCGCGCGCCAAGGCCGAGCTGATGGGGGTCAGGCCCGAGCATATCTTCATCGACGACCTGCGCGAGGAGTTCGTCAGGGACTACGTCTTCCCGATGATGCGCGCCAATGCGCTCTACGAGGGGCTGTACCTGCTCGGCACCTCGATCGCGCGGCCGCTGATCGCCAAGCGCCAGATCGAGATCGCGCGCCAGGTCAATGCCGACGCGGTCAGCCACGGCGCCACCGGCAAGGGCAACGACCAGGTCCGCTTCGAGCTCGGCTATTACGCGCTCGCGCCCGACATCAAGGTGATCGCTCCCTGGCGCGAATGGGACCTGACCAGCCGCACCCGCCTGATCGAGTTCGCGGAGGCGCACCAGATCCCGGTCTCCAAGGACAAGCGTGGCGAGGCGCCCTTCTCGACCGACGCCAACCTCCTCCACACCTCGAGCGAGGGCAAGGTGCTCGAGGATCCGTGGGAGGAAGTGCCGGACTACGTCTATTCGCGCACGGTCAACCCCGAGGACGCGCCCGACGCGCCCGAGATCATCACGATCGATTTCGAGAAGGGCGATGCGGTCGCGGTCAACGGCGAGGGGCTGTCGCCCGCCTCGCTGCTGGCCAAGCTCAACGACCTCGGCCGCACCCATGGCATCGGCCGGCTCGACCTGGTCGAGAACCGCTTCGTCGGCATGAAGTCGCGCGGCATGTACGAGACGCCGGGCGGCACCATCCTGCACTTGGCGCACCGCGGCATCGAGCAGATCACGCTCGACCGCGGCGCCGCCCACCTCAAGGACGAGCTGATGCCGCGCTATGCGGAGCTGCTCTACAACGGCTTCTGGTTCTCGCCCGAGCGCGAGATGCTGCAGGCGGCGATCGACCATAGCCAGGCCAAGGTCGCGGGCACGGTGCGCCTCAAGCTCTACAAGGGCGGCGTCCACGTCATCGGCCGCAAGTCGCCGCATTCGCTCTATTCGGAGAAGGTCGTGACCTTCGAGGATGACCAGGGCGCCTACGACCAGCGCGACGCGGCGGGCTTCATCAAGCTGAACGCGCTGCGGCTGCGGCTGCTGGGGCGGCGGGATCGCGCCTGAGCGCGGACCGTCAACGGCGCATTAACTCTATCTTAGCGCCTGCCGCGCCATTGCTCTCCCGTCACAGGGGGAGAGTGGACGGATGGTGGGCGACAATACGGCGGTCGACGTCGCGATCATCGGGGCCGGCCCAGCCGGGCTGACCGCGGCCTATCTGCTTGGCAAGGCCGGCTACGCCGTCACCGTCATCGAGAAGGACCGCGATTACGTCGGCGGCATCAGCCGCACCGTCGAGCATCAGGGCTTCCGCTTCGACATCGGCGGCCATCGCTTCTTCTCCAAGTCGAAGGAAGTGGTCGATCTCTGGAACGAGATCCTGCCGGACGATTTCATCGAACGGCCGCGGATGAGCCGGATCTATTACGAGGGCCGCTTCTACAGCTATCCGCTGCGTGCGTTCGAGGCATTGCGCAATCTCGGCCTCTGGCGCTCGGCGCTGTGCATGGCGAGCTATGCCAAGGCGAAGCTCTTCCCGATCCGCGAGGTGAGAAGCTTCGAGGACTGGGTGATCAACCAGTTCGGGCGCAAGCTCTATTCGATCTTCTTCAAGACCTACACCGAGAAGGTGTGGGGGATGCCATGCGACACCATGTCCGCCGACTGGGCGGCGCAGCGGATCAAGGGCCTCAGCCTCGGCGCCGCGGTGCTCGACGGGCTCAAGCGCTCGCTGGGGCTTAACAAGCGCCCCAACGACGGGATGCAGGCCAAGACGCTGCTCGAAAGCTTCCGCTATCCGCGGCTCGGTCCGGGGATGATGTGGGAAGCTGCCCGCGACAAGGTGATCGGCCACGGCAACCGGGTGCTGATGGGGCATGCGCTGCGCCAGCTCTCGCATGACGACGCCGCCGGACGCTGGCGCGTGCAGGCGACCGGCCCCGCCGGCGAGACGGTTACGATCAGCGCTGCCCACGTCATCTCGAGTGCGCCGATGCGGGAGCTCGCCACCCGCCTCCATCCGCTGCCCGCGGCGCTGCCGCAGGCCTCGGCGCTGCGCTACCGCGACTTCCTGACCGTGGCGCTGATGGTGCGTGCGCCCGATCTCTTTCCGGACAACTGGATCTACATCCACGATTCGAAGGTGAAGGTCGGCCGCGTCCAGAATTTCCGGAGCTGGTCGCCGGAGATGGTCCCCGATCCCGGGATCGCCTGCGTCGGCCTCGAATATTTCTGCTTCGAGGGTGATGGCCTGTGGGCGTCGACCGACGACGAGCTCATCGCGCTGGCGACGCGCGAGATGGCGACACTCGGTCTGTGTCGACCCGACCAGGTGGTCGGCGGCGCGGTGGTCCGCCAGGAAAAGGCCTATCCGGTTTATGACGACGATTACCGCGCCAATGTCGACCGGCTCCGTCACGAGCTGGAGGAACGCCATCCCACGCTGCATCTCGTCGGACGCAACGGCATGCACCGCTACAACAACCAGGACCACGCGATGATGACGGCGATGCTGACGGTGCGGAACATCGTCGCCGGCGAGCGGGTCTACGATGTCTGGGCGGTCAACGAGGATGCCGAGTATCACGAATCCGGCAACGAGGGCGAACGGGCCGCGCTCGCCAGCTTGCGCGGAGTGCCCGAACGACTGAAGGCCGCCTGACGGTACGCGGCACAGATGACCGCGCTTCACCGCCACCCCCTGTTCGCGCCGGTCGCCATCGGCTGGGCCATCGCCGCGGCCGTGCTGACTCTGGTTGCCGCTCGCTCGATCGCCCATCTCTGGTTCCCCGATGCCGACGACGCGATGCGCCTGCTCCAGGTGCGCGACTGGCTCGCGGGACAGAGCTGGTGGGACGTCAGCCAGCACCGGCTGTGGGGCGGCCATTTCGCGATGCACTGGTCGCGTCTGGTCGATCTACCGCTTGCGGCGGTGATGCTCGCGTTTGACCCGCTGGTCGGCCCTGCCGCCTCGAACCGAATCGCGATGACGCTGGTGCCGCTGTTGACGCTGCTCGTGGTGATGGCGCTCGGCGCCGAACTGACCCGCCGGCTGGCCGGCCTGGAGCGGGCAAAGCTGGCCGTGCTGCTGGCACCCCTGTCGGTACCGCTCCTCTTTCAGCTGCGGCCGCTCCGGATCGACCATCATGGTTGGCAGATCGCGCTGGCGATGCTTGCCGCGGTAGTGCTGGTCGGCCGGCCTTCCGCGCGATCTGGAGTGATCATGGGCGGGGCGCTGGCGGTGCTGCTGACGATATCGCTCGAAGGGCTGCCGGTCAGCGCCGTGATGATCGCGATGGCGATGCTGGCATGGGCGTTCGACCCGACGCGGCGGCCGCAGGCGATGGCCTTGATGGGAACGCTTGCGGGCGGGATCGTCCTGCTCCACGTCGCGACCCGTGGACCAGCGATGTTCCAGCCGGCCTGCGACGCCGTCGCGCCAGCCTGGATCGTCGCGATTTGGGTGGCAGCGACCGGCTTCGGCGCGGCGATGCTCGTGCCCGCCCGATCTCTCGTCGCGCGCCTTGCCCTGCTGACGCTGGCCGGCGGTGCGGCGCTGGCGGCGCTCGTTGGCATGGCGCCGGACTGTGTACGCGGCCCCTTCGCCTCACTCGATCCGCTCGTCTATCGCTTCTGGTATCAGAACGTCTCGGAAGGGCTGCCGATATGGCAGCAGACGCTGGCCTGGGCACTGATGACGGCGGGCTTTCCGGTGGTCGGGCTGATGGGCACGATCCTCGCCCGGCGCGGTGCCGCCGGACCCGAGCGCGTGCGCTGGACGATGATGCTGGGGCTCGCGAGCGCATCGTTTGCGCTATCGCTGCTAGTGATCCGCACCGGCGCCACTGCCAATGCGCTGGCGCTTCCCGGGGGCGCATGGCTTCTCCACGCGATGCTGGTGCGTGCGCGTGCCGTGAGGTCGCTGCTGCCGCGCATTGCCGCCACTGCCGGCGCGCTGGTCGCGGCAGCGCCGGGACTGGCGGCGGGCGGGCTCTTCGACCTGCGGGCCTCGCCGGTCACCTTCCCGGTCGCCCCGCTCACCCGTCCGCCATGCACCCATTCGCAGGAGATGGCCGATCTCGCGCAGCTCCCGCCGTCGCTGCTGTTCGCGCCGATCGACGCGACGCCAGCGCTGATAGGCTGGACCAGCCATCGCGCCATCGCCGGCGGCTATCACCGCAATGTCGCGGCAATGCACCGAGTTATCGCCACCTTCATCGCCGATCCGGAGGAGGCGCATCGATCGGTGCTGGCGAGCGGAGCACGCTACGTCGTCGGTTGCCCCGGCGAGAACGAGACCGAGATCTACAAATCCGCGGCCCCGAACGGTTTCTGGGCTCAGCTGGAACGCGGCGAGCGGTTCGACTGGCTCGAACCGGTGCCGATCGCCCATTCGCCGGTCCTCGCCTGGCGTGTCGTCTATCCGTCAAAGCACGGCTTGTCCCAAGGGGGGTCTCGCCCCTAGAAGCCCCCGGATGACCGGGGGCACAGATAAGCTTCATTGGTGGCAGACGCGCTGGTTCGTCGTCGCGGCGGCGATCATCGCGATGATTCCGCTCGTCTGGCCCGACGTGCCGCCGCTGGTCGACCTGCCCGGCCATATGGCGCGCTACCGCGTGCAGCTGAGCCACGGGCAATATCCCTGGCTGACCGAATGGTACAACTTCCGCTGGAGCCTGATCGGCAATCTGGGCGTCGATCTGCTGATCATCCCGCTCGCGCCGGTCGTCGGGCTGGAGTTCGCGGTCAAGCTGATCGTCATGGCGATCCCGGCGCTGATCGCGCTCGGCTTCCTGTGGATCGCGCGCGAGGTGCATGGGCGTATCCCTCCGACCGCGCTGTTCGCGCTGCCGCTCGCCTACAGCTACCCCTTCCACTTCGGCTTCGTGAACTTCGCGCTGGCGATGGGCCTCGCGCTCAACGCCTTCGCCTTGTGGCTGCGGCTCGCGCGGACCGGGCATCTCGAGCTGCGGGCGGCCCTGTTCGTGCCGATCGGCGCGGTGATCTGGCTTGCCCACACCTATGGCTGGGGCACGCTGGGCGTGCTCTGCTTCTCGGCGGAACTCATCCGCCAGCATGACCTGAGGCGAGACCGCAGCGGCGTGATCGCGCGCTGGGTGGTGCCGTGGTTCCATGCGGTGCTGCACTGCCTGCCGCTGGTTCCGCCCGCGCTGCTGATGGTGCTGTGGCGCAGCGGCCATGTCTCCGGCCAGACCGCCGACTGGTTCAACTGGCGGGCGAAGGCGATGTGGGTGCTGATGATCCTGCGCGACCGCTGGATCACCTTCGACATCGCCTCACTGGCGGTGCTGCTGCTCGTGCTGTTCAAGGGCGTGCGCGATCCCAACATCCAATATTCGCGCAACCTGCTGCTGTCGGGACTGTTCCTCGCCGCCGTGTTCGTGCTGCTGCCGCGCATCATCTTCGGTTCGGCCTATGCCGACATGCGCCTCGCGCCGTTCATGCTCGGCATCGGGCTGGTCGCGCTCAGGCCGAAGCCCGGCATGTCGATGCGCGGCGCCGCCGTGCTCGCGGTGGGGGGCCTCTCCTTCTTCCTCGTGCGAATCGGCGGCACCACGATCAGCTATTGGCTCTACGACCGCGATTACGACCGCGAGCTCAAGGCGCTCGATCACCTACCGGTCGGCGCCCGGCTGGTCAGCTTCGTCGGCGAGACCTGCTACAACGAATGGAAGATGACGCGCCTCCAGCACCTGCCGGGGCTCGCGACGGTGCGGCGGCTCGCCTACACCAACGACCAATGGTCGATGCCGGGCGCGCAGCTGCTGACGGTGCGCTACCGCGCCGCCATTCCTTTCTCGCACGATCCCTCGCAGATCACCACCAGCGTGCAATGCCCGCGCGAATGGTGGCGGCCGATCGCGGTCAGCCTCGCGCGCTTCCCCAGACGGGCGTTCGACTATGTCTGGGTGATCCGCCCGCCGGCCTATGACAAAAGGCTGGAGGCCGGGCTGATCCCGGTATGGCGTCAGGGCAATTCGGCGCTGTTCAAGGTCGACCACAGCGTGCCCCGCGCGCAGCTCTCGCCCAGGGACCTCGGCCCCTATCCCGAGCTCTACCAGCGCATCCAGGTCATGGTGCGCCGCACCTCCTGAACGGGCCGAGCTCGCCCAGGAATTCCTGCTCGTGCTCGATCGCCTGCCGCTCGCGCACCAGGAAATCAGCGACGGCGCGGCGGAAGTTCGGATCGGGGATATAGTGCGCCGACCAGGTGGTGACGGGTAGATAGCCGCGCGCCAGCTTGTGCTCTCCCTGCGCGCCCGCCTCGACGGTCTTGAGGCCCCGCGCGATCGCCGCATCGATCGCCTGATAATAGCAAAGCTCGAAGTGGAGGAATGGCACCTCCTCGGTACAACCCCAATAGCGGCCGTAGAGCGTGTCCTCGCCGATCAGGTTGAGGGCCCCCGCGATCGGCCGGCCGTGGCGCTCGGCGAGGATCAGCAGGCACCGGTCCGCCATCACCTCCCCCAACAGCGAGAAGAAAGCGCGGGTGAGATAGGGCCGCCCCCATTTGCGCGATCCGGTGTCCTGATAGAAACGCCAGAAGACATCCCAATGCGCCTCGGTAAGGTCGCGGCCGGTGACATGACGGATCGTCAGCCCCTCCACCGCCGCCGCCCGCTCGCGCCGGATCGCCTTGCGCTTGCGCGAGGCAAGCTCGCCCAGGAACGCGTCGAAGCTCCGATAGCCGTGGTTCGCCCAGTGGAACTGCGTGCCGGTGCGGATCAGCCAGCCCGCCGCCTCGAACAGCGGCACCTGATCGGGCGCGACGAAGGTGGCGTGTGCCGAGGACAGGCCATGCTGATCGGTCACCGCCTCCAGCGCCGCGATCAGCGCGGGAGCCTGCGCCTCATCGCGCAACAGCAGTCGCGGCCCCGGCACCGGCGAGAAGGGCACCGCCACCTGCAGCTTGGGATAATAGCGCCCGCCCGCCCGCTCCCAGGCATCGGCCCAGCCATGGTCGAACACATATTCGCCCTGGCTGTGGCTCTTGGCATAGGCAGGCGCAATCGCCGCCGCCCGGCCGTCCGTGCCCTCGACCACGACCGGCAGCGCCTGCCATCCGCTCATGCCTCCGACGGAGCCCGACCGTTCGAGGATCGAGAGGAAGGCGTGGCTGACGAACGGGTTGGAGCTGCCGGCGCAGGCATCCCACTCGGCGGCGGGGATCGACGAGACGCCGTCGGCGATGCGGGCAGTGACGGGGGAGCTCACGCGCGCGATGTAGGATCATCCTGCGCCGACGCCAGTCCGGCAGCGACTTGGCGGCCACCCGCGATCCGCACGTCGCTGCGCGGATAGGGCACGACGATCCCATGCTCCTTGAACAGCCGCCACAGCCGGTTGAGCACGTCCGACCTGACGTTGCCGACCCCGCTCTGCGGATCGTTGATCCACACCAATATGTCGTGCTCGACCGCATATTCGCCGAACGCGGTCACCCAGACGTTGGACGGCGGCGTGTCGAGCACGCGCGGGCTTTCCTTCGCCGCGCGCAGCATCAGCGCCTGCGCGAGCTCGAGGTCGCAGTCATAGGCGACACGAACCGGGATGCGCACGCGGACGTTGGTGTCGGTATAGGACCAGTTTTCCACCTCCTGGGTCATCAGGATTTCGTTGGGGATCAAATGCTCCTTGCCGTCGCGAGTCACCACGCTGACGGCGCGGACGCCGATCTTGTTGACCCAGCCGAAGCTGTCGCCGACGACGATGACGTCGCCCGGCTTGATCGAGCGGTCCATGAGCAGGATGATCCCGGCGATCAGGTTGCCCACCGTCTTCTGGAGGCCGAAGCCGATCGCCAGCCCCATCGCGCCCGAGAACACCGCGAAGGTGGTGAGATCGATCCCCAGCAGGTCGACCGCGAAGAAGAAGGCGACCACCACCGCCGCGATGGCGATCAGCTTCTGCGCGAGCAGCCGCTGGGTGGGATCGAGTCCGCGCGCGCCCTCCAGCGCCTGCGCGGTCGCGCGGTTGACGAGGCGGACGAGGGCATAGAGCAGCACCGCCGCCACCAGCAGGCTGACCAATGTCAGCAGCGACAGCCGCCGCGACCCGATCTCCACCGCGATCGCGTCGAGAGTCGTGGTGATCGGCGCCAGCCCGCCCACCGCATGGCGCAGCAGCGCGGTGAACACCACCGCCGCCACACTCCACGCGATCCAACGCGACAGGCGGACGCCGCGCAGCAGCTCGACCATCGCCAGCGCCCCGGCCGCGCCGAGCGCCACGCCGATGCCGGCATCGGCCAGCGGGTGCCAGGGCCAGGCGCGCGACAGGATCGCCAGCAGCAGCGCGGCGGTGCCGTGACGCACGATCGCGCACAGCCGCTTGCCGACGCCTGCGCCGTGCTCGCCGACGCGTGCGGTCCACAGCGCCGTCGCGCGCGGACCGAGAGTCCGCCCCGCCAGCCAGCCGAGCGCAAGCGCCGCGACGACCAGCGCCAGCGCGATGCCGGCCTCGCCCAGCTCGGCCGGGGTCGGCTCCGCCAGACCCTTGGCCGCGAGCCAGGCGCCGGCCCGGCTCATCCCCGCGCCGCCCGCCACGCGGCCAGGCCGGCGTCGAGATCGGCGATGAGGTCGTCGGGGTCCTCCAGCCCGATCGACAGGCGGACCAGCGGCCCATGGCCTTCCCATCGGGTCGCGGTGCGGTAACGCTCCGGATCGACCGGGATCGCCAGACTCTCGAACCCGCCCCAGCTGTAGCCGATACCGAATAGCTCGAGCGTGTCGATCAGGGCGGCGCGCTCGGCCTCGCCGCCGCCGGCCAGCTCGAACGAGAACAGTCCGGCGCCGCCCTTGAAGTCGCGGACGAACAGGTCATGGCCGGGACAGTCGGGCAAAGCCGGATGGAGCACGCGCGTAACCTCCGGCCGCTCCTTCAACCATTCGGCGATGCGCAGCGCGCTCGCGGCATGGCGCTCCAGCCGCACCGCCATGGTCCGGAGTCCGCGGCTACCGAGCCAGGCATCGTCCGGGCTCGCCGTCTGGCCGAGCTGATAGCTCGTCGCGCGCAGCCGCTGCCAATGCTCCTCGGTGGTGGTGACCGATCCCAGCATCACGTCGGAATGGCCGGCGATGTATTTGGTGCAGGCCAGGATCGAGAAATCGACCCCCATGCCGATCGCCGGCAGCCCGAGCGGCGTTGCCCAGGTGTTGTCGATCAGCGTGACGACGCCGCGCGCCTTGGCCGCCGCGACGATCGCCGGCACATCCTGCACCTCGAAGGTGAGGCTGCCCGGGCTCTCCATGAAGATCGCGCGGGTGTTCTCCCCGATCAGCCCGGCAATATCGCCGCCGATCAACGGATCGTAGTAGCGCGTGGTGACGCCGAAGCTCTTGAGCAGCCCGTTCGCGAAATTGCGGGTCGGGTCATAGGCACTGTCCACCAGCAGCAGCTCGTCGCCCGGCCGCAGCACGGAGAGCAGCGCCGTCGACACCGCCGCGACGCCGGAGGGATAGAGCAAAGTCGCGTGCGCCCCCGGCTCCAGCTCGGTCAGCGCCTCGGCGAGCGACCATTGGGTCGGCGTCCCGCGGCGGCCGTAGAACAGGCGGTGATGGGTGTCGCGCGCGGCGCCGGCGCGCAGGTCCGCGACCGAATCGTAGAGGATGGTCGAGGCACGCCACACCGGCGGGCTGACGATGCCGTGCGTCCATTCCTCGCGCCGGCCGGCGGTGATCGTCTTGGTGGCGGACTTATGCTCGCCGCTCATGCCGCCGCTCCCGTCGCCTTGGGCGTGGAAGGATCGGCGCCCCATTCCGACCAGCTGCCGTCGTAAAGCGGCACCTCGTGTCCCAGCAGATGCGCGCCGAACACCAGCACTGCGGCGGTGACGCCGGAGCCGCAGGTGGCAACGAACGGCCGGTCCGGATCGATGCCGGCGCCGGTGAAGGCGGCGCGGAGCACGTCGCCGCGCTTCCAGGTCTCGTCGGGATGGAACAGGCTGTCCTGCGGCAAGCTCAATGACCCGGGGATGTGGCCGGGCGCCACCCCGGCACGCGGCTCGGGCGAGCTGCCGGCGAAGCGCGCCGCCGAACGGGCGTCGGCGATCGGCGTCCCCTCCGCCAAGGCCGCCTTCATCCGCGCGAGGTCGCGGACCTCGCCGCTTCCGAGCGTGGCGATGAAATGGCCCGGCGCCGGCTGCTCGTCGCCGCTCGCCACCGGCCGCCCCTCCGCCAACCATTTCGGCAGCCCGCCGTCGAGGATGGCGACCCGTTTCGCTCCGAACAGCCGCAGCATCCACCAGATGCGCGCGGCGCTATGGTGCGGGGAATTGTCGTAGACGACGATGCGATCGTCGTTGGACAGCCCCAGCGCCGAGGCCGCTCGTCCGAACGCCTCGGCGGTGGGAAGCATGTGCGGCAGCGGGCTCGCCGGATCGGACACCGCCTCCAGCGCCATGAACACCGCGCCGGGGATATGCGCCGCACGATATTCGGCGGCGGCGTCGCGGCCATAGTCGGGCAGGATGAATGTCGCATCGACGATGCGGAGATCGCCCGCGCCCATCGCGTCGGCGAGCCATTGAGTGGAGACCAGCGAGTCCATGGCCCGGCTCTAACGGCGGCAAGGCGGAGCGTCGAGTTTTCCTCGGGGCCCTTCCGCCCTACATGGGAGCAATGACTCCGATCCACCTTGGCCAGTCCAGCAGCCTGCCGGCCTCTCCCGAAGAGGCCGTGCTCGATTATGTCCCCAACCCGCGCGCCGGTACCCGTTATCTGGTGCGCTTCGCGGCGCCCGAGTTCACCTCGCTCTGCCCGATCACCGGCCAGCCCGACTTCGCGCATCTGGTGATCGACTATGTGCCGGATGCGACCATCGTCGAATCCAAGTCGCTCAAGCTGTTCCTCGGCAGCTTCCGCAACCACGGCGCCTTCCACGAGGACTGCACCGTCGGCATCGGCCAGCGGCTGTTCGAAGAGATGAAGCCGCATTGGCTCAGGATCGGCGGCTATTGGTATCCGCGCGGCGGCATCCCGATCGACGTGTTCTGGCAGTCGGGCTCGCCGCCCGCCGACGTGTGGGTCCCGGCGCAGGACGTCCCCGGCTACCGGGGGCGCGGCTGAGCGCGTCCGCACCACGTCTGGCGGATTCTTTATGTTGCATTGCAACAGACAAGAAACCATCTTGCTTTGCGAACGTTCTCCGAAGGTTAGGCACAGCGCTCCATAACCTGTGTTGCATTCGCGAAGGGTAGAGATGGAACAGGCGGCGACGGCGAACCGGATCGATCATATCGCGTTGGTGGGCAATTACCTGCCCCGCAAATGCGGCATCGCAACCTATACGACAGATACGTTCAAGGCGCTCAGGGACCGTTATCCGGACCTTCGCGTCGACGTCTATGCGATGGACGATCATCCCGGCCGCTACGCCTATCCGCCGGAAGTCACCGCCGCCATCCCGCAGCACGAACGCCAGGCCTATGTCGCCGCCGCGCGCACGATCGAGGCCAGCGGCGCGCAGGCGCTGTGGGTCCAGCACGAATACGGCATCTTCGGCGGCGCCGCCGGCGAGTATCTGCTGGCGCTGGTCAACCGCGTCACCATTCCCCTCATCGTCACGCTCCACACCGTGCTCGAGCAGCCGAGCCCCGACGAGCGGCGCGTGCTGGAGGCACTGCTTCGCCGCGCCGCCAAGGTGATCGTAATGGCCGAGCGCGGCCGCGAGATCCTGAAGCGCGTCTATGGCGCCAGCCCGCGCGGCATCGCGATGATCCCCCACGGCGTGCCCGACCGCCCGCTGATCGAGGCGGCGACGATGAAGGGCCGCTTCGGCTGGGACGGGCGCGCGGTGATCCTGACCTTCGGTCTGCTCGCACCCAACAAGGGGATCGAGACGATGATCGCGGCGATGCCGGCGATCGTCGCCGAGCATCCCGATGCGCTCTACGTCGTGCTCGGTGCCACTCATCCCAACCTCGTCGCGCACGAGGGCGAGGTCTATCGCGACCGGCTGAAGGGGCTCGCCGCCGAGAAGGGCGTGGCCGACAACCTTCGCTTCGTCGATGCCTTCGTCGAGAACGACGAGCTGCTCGACTATCTTCAGGCCGCCGACATCTACGTCACGCCCTATACCAACCCGGCGCAGATCACCTCGGGGACGCTGAGCTATGCAGTCGGCGTCGGCAAGGCGGTGGTATCCACACCCTACGTCCATGCCACCGAAATCCTCGCCGACGGCCATGGCGTGCTCGTCGGCTTCGACGACAGCGAGGGCTTCGCGCGCGAAATCAACGCGCTGCTCGGCAGCGAGCGCAACCGCTCGCGCCTGTCGGAGCGCGCCTATGCCCGCGGCCGCACGATGATCTGGCCGCGCCTCGCCGAGGCGGCGATGGCGGAGATCGCCGCGATCGTCGCCGCCCAGCCGCGCCGCATCGCCGGCAGTCCGCCGCTCCGCCCGCTGACGCCGGACATTTCGGCGGTCGAGCGGATGAGCGATTCGACCGGCATGCTCCAGCATTCGATCTACTCGATCCCGGACCGGCGCCACGGCTATTGCATCGACGACAATGCCCGCGCGCTGATGCTGATGTGCCGGATCGAGCCCGTGGACGAGGTGGTTCGCGACAAATGGACCAGCGTCTATGCCTCGTTCGTCCAGCACGCCTGGAACCCGGAGGTGCGCCGTTTCCGCAACTTCATGAACTTCGACCGGAGCTGGTGCGAGGATGCGGGTTCGGAGGATTCGAACGGGCGCACGTTGTGGGCGCTCGGCGTCACCGCGAGCGAGGCGCGGCTGCAGAAGCATCGCGACTGGGCGGTGGTGATGTTCGACCGCACCGGCAGCATGGCGCTCGAGCTGGAGGCGCCGCGGGCCCATGCCTTCGCCATGCTCGGCGCCGCGGCGATGCTGAAGGCGCATCCAGAGCACGCATTGGCCCGCACCATTCTCGCCCAGTTCGGCGACGAGCTGCTCCAGCTGCTCGACAGCGCCCGCCGGCCCGAATGGAAGTGGTTCGAGATCATGCTCGCCTATGACAACGCCCGGCTGCCGGAGGCGCTGATCCGTGCGGGCCTCGCGCTCGGCCGCGACGATTTCGTCCGCACCGGTCTCGAGACGCTGGAATGGATCGTCGAGCGCCAGACCTCGCCGGAGGGCCGCTTCCGCGCCGTCGGCACCGAGAGCTTCGGCCGTCCCTATGCCGATCCGCTGCCGTTCGACCAGCAGCCGCTGGAGGCGCAGGCGACGATCGACGCCTGCACCGCCGCCTATGACGCGACGCACGAGCAGCGCTGGGTCGAGGAGGCAAACCGCGCCTATCGCTGGTACCTCGGCGTCAACGACCTGGATCTGCCGCTCGCCACGGTGAGCGACGGCGGCTGCTTCGACGGCCTCCAGCCCGACGGTCTCAACCGCAACCAGGGCGCGGAGTCGATCCTGGCGCTTCAACTCGCCTCATGCGCGATTTCTGCTCTTGGAAAGCAGGCCGCACCCGTGGCAGGACCGGCGCACGCCGTCGCCTGACCCCCGGGGTCTTGCGCTCGGCACTGTCATGTGTTCCCGGGGGGCGCTTTGCTCGAGATGTTCCATCATGCGCTGAGGCTGCACGCCGATCCGTCGCGGGTGGTGGTGCGGCCGTTCCACATCGGCTGGACGTCGAACAACGGCGCGCCCAGCCGGACGGAGCGCATCGTCAGCGCGGTATTGGCGATGGACGCCAAGGAGACGCATGCCTCGCTGGAGGCGGTGCTCAAGGACTTCGAGGCGCGGCACTGGCAGACGCGGCGCGTGTTCATGACGCGCTACGACGAGATCGAGGCGCTGCTCGGGCTCGACGGCGCCGATATCGGCGACGAGAAGCGGCAGCTGATCGGTGCCTATTTCTGCCACGAATACAGCTATGCCGCCGCCGCGCTGATGAACCCGAGCGTGGTGCCGCACTACGACCAGAGCGGCATGCCCAAGGGCTCGACCCGCATCCTCATGTCGATGCGGGCGGTGGGTGAAGGCCATATCAGCTCGATCGCCTTCCGCGAGGGGATCGTCACCGACAGGAACCAGCTCAAGCTCGCGCCCGAGCCGCCCTTCGCCACCGCCGCCGACACGCCCGGCGACGAGCTCCATGTGCCGGAAGGGCCGATCACCGTCTACCGCCACCGCGACTCGACGCTGTCCGGCACGGTGATCTTCCCGATCACCGGTGCGCAGTCGAAGGGGCTGGAGGACCTGCGCCTCGTCAGGTTCACCCACGACGACGGCCGCGACGAGTGGATCGGGACCTACACCGCCTATAACGGCGAGCGCATCCAGTCGGAGCTGCTGCGCACCACCGACTTCCGCTCCTTCGACCTGGTGCCGATGTCGGGATCGGCGGCGCGCAACAAGGGCATGGCGCTGTTCCCGCGCAAGGTCGGCGGGCGCTACATGATGATCGGGCGGCAGGACGGCGAGAACGTCTATGTCATCTCCTCCGACCGCATCGACCATTGGGACGAGGGCGAGATCCTGCTGAAGCCCGAGCATCCGTGGGAGCTCGTGCAGATGGGCAATTGCGGCCCGCCGATCGAGCTCGACGAGGGCTGGCTGCTCCTGACCCACGGCGTCGGGGCGATGCGCAAATACGCGATCGGCGCCGCGCTGCTCGACAAGGACGACCCCTCCAAGGTGATCGGCCGCACCGCCGAGCCGCTGATCGCCCCCGCCGACCAGGACCGCGAGGGCTATGTTCCCAACGTGGTCTACACCTGCGGGGCGCTGAAGCACGGCGACCGCATCTTCATCCCCTATGGGATCGCGGATTCCTCGATCGGCTTCGCCTTCGTCACGATCAGCGACTTGCTCGCGCAGCTGTGAGCGTGCGCCGGTAGGCGAAGGCGATCAGCGCCGCGAATACCGGCAGCGACAGCCACACCGCCACGCCCTCGAAGTCCGCGATCAGCGCCAGCGGCGCGTCGCTGCCGGTGGCGGCGACGATGCCGGCGAACACCACGCCGAACAGGCTCTCGCCGACGATCAGCCCGGTCGCGACCAGCACGCCCATCCGCGAGAAAAAGTCGCGGCGGGGCGAATCCTTGATCGTGCGCTCCCAGAAATGCCCGATCACCGCGCCGACCGGCACCAGCAGGGTCGCCGACATCGGCAGGTAGATACCCATGCCGAACGCGAGCGGTGGCAGGCCCATCTTGCCGTTGCGGCGCAGCGCCTCGTCGATCGCGACCATCACCACGCCGAACACCGCGCCGGTGCCGATCATCCGCCAGTCGAGCGTGCCGCCGAGCACGCCCTTGGCAAGCGACGAGATCAGCGCGGCCTGCGGCGCCGGCAGCGCGTTCGGCCCGGCATTGGGCGCGCCCGAGAAGCCGAAGGCGATGTTGAGCACGTCGAGCACCGGCGGGATGACCAGGCTGCCGAAGGCGACGCCGATCACCAGCGCCACCTGCTGCTTCCACGGCGTCGCGCCGACGAGCTGGCCGGTCTTCAAGTCCTGGAGGTTGTCGTTGGAGATGGTCGCGATCGAGAAGATGATCGCGGTCGCGAACAGCGCATAGGCGACTAGCGCGTCGCCGCGCTCGGGCGTTCCGCCGTTACCGTAGACCGCCGCCAGCATCAGCGAGGCCCCGAGAATGGCGAGGATGCCGACCCCCGACACCGGCGAGTTCGACGCGCCGATCAGGCCGGCCATGTAGCCGCACACCGAGGCGATCACGACGCCGATCACCACGACATAGACGAGCGTCGCCAGGATGATCGGCACTGCATGGTCGGCGATCGGCCCGCCGGCCGCGAAGGCCCAGAGCAGATAGGCGATCGGCACGAAGGTGAGCAGGATCGCCCCGCCGACGATTCCGATCGGCAGGTCGCGCTCGGTGAGCTCGAGCACCTGGCCCTGCCCGCGCGCCTTCGCCGCCGCCATCGCCGAACGGATGCCGCCGATGATCGGCCCCAGGATCTTGAGCAGGGCCCACACCGCCGCGACGCCGATCGCGCCGGCGCCGATGAAGCGCACCTGCGTGCGGAACACCTCGCTCACCACGTCGCTGACGGGGCCGGTCAGCCCATGCCAGCTGGTCAGCAGCGGCACCAGCACCACCCAGGCGGTGATCGTCCCCGTCAGCATCGCGAAGCCGACCGACAGGCCGACGAGATGGCCAACCCCGAGCAGCGCCATCGACAGCCCGACCGAATAGCCGCTCCCGGTCGCGCCGACGCGGAAGTTGCGGGTGAGATCGCCGAGCGTGAACTTGAACTGGGTGATCAGCGAGTAGAAGGCCGAGACGAGGCTGCCGGTGACGATCGCGCGCAGCCCCTGCGCGTTCTCCGCGTCGCCGGCTTCGGTGCCGGCGCCGACCTTCAGCACCTCGGCGGCGGCGACGCCCTCGGGATAGGGCAGGTCCGATCCGGTCACCAGCGCGCGCCGCAGCGGCACCGAGAACATGACGCCGAGCACGCCGCCGGTCGCACACACCGCGACCGAGGTCCAATAGGGGAAGCCCGTCCACCAGCCGACCATGATCAGGCCCGGCAGCACGAAGATGATCGCCGCCAGCGTGCCCGCCGCGCTCGCGATCGTCTGGACGATGTTGTTCTCGAGGATGTTGTGCCCGGGCAGGAACCGCAGGATCGCCATCGAGATGACGGCGGCGGGGATCGACGTCGCGAAGGTCAGGCCGACCTTGAGTCCCAGATAGACGTTCGCCGCGGTGAACAGCAGCGTGATCAGGCCGCCGAGGATGACGCCGCGCAGCGTCAGCTCGCGAAGGGAGCCGGTCTGGGTCATGCGCGGTCCAGCCCGAAAATGTTGACTGAATTGACTCGCCTATCATGTGAGTCGAAGCGGACGAGCGCGGCCGGGGCGTCGTAATCGTGAAACGGCGTCATCCGGCCAAGGTGGCACAGATCGGGCCGCGTAGGAAAATGGTTTGTCAGTAGCCGGCTTCGCGTTGATGGCGAAAGGCGAGAAGGACCGCATCCTCCGCCGGATCGTAATGATAGAGCGCGACGTATCCGGATTCGCCGAAACCGATCACCAGTTCGCGAAGGCCGTCATGGACAGGGCGTCCGACCGTGGGGAAGCGTTCGAGAGTCTTCAGATGCTCGCCGATGACCTTGGCAGCGCGCATCGATGCCGCAGGACTGCGCTCGACGAGAAAGCGGCGACAGCGCTCGAGACCGGCCGCGCCGCCCTCGGTAACGATCAGTCGTGGCAATCAGGCACCGCCGTCTCCGCAGGCGTTCCCCAGGTTTCGAGCCAGGCCGCCACCTCGTCGCCGGTCAGATGCCGCCCCGTCTCACGATAGGCAATCCACGAAGCGAGCGCCTCTCGCTCGAAACCATCACGTGCTTCTTCGCGATCGACATATTGCCGGATCGCCTCACGCATGACCCAATGAGGACTGCGGTCGCGCGCGGCGGCAAGCTTCTGCACGCGGCCCTTCAATTCCTCATCCAGTTTGACCGACGTCGCCATTTTCTTATTCCAAGGTACTACCTGTTGATAATAAGGCCGACAACGCCATCCAGTCAATTCGGGCGTAAGGCCTCAGCCGAATCCCCCCTCCAGGAAGCGCTCGGCAAAGGCGCAGTGGAGTGCGACACCCTTCGCCATCACCGCCTCGTCGATCGTCATGCGCGTGTTGTGGAGCGGCGGGGCGGTGGCGGGATCGACGTCCTCCGCGGCGACGCCGAGGAAGGCCATCGCGCCCGGCACCTCGCGCAGCACATAGGAAAAGTCCTCGCCGCCCATGATCGGCGCCGGAACGGTGCGCCAGCCGCGGCCGCCCAGCCCCTCGGCGATGCCCTGCACCAGCTCGACCGCGCGCGGATCGTTACGCGTCACCGGATAGCCCTCGTCGATGCGCAGCTCCGCGGTGCAGCCATGTGCGGCGGCGACATGCTCGATGATGCGGCGTAGGCCCTGCTGAGCCTTCGCACGGGTGGCGTCGGAAAGAGTGCGGAGCGTCCCCTTCATCTCCACCTCGTCGGGGACGATGTTGTAGGCGGAGCCGGCGACGATCTTCGTGATCGACAGCACCGCGGGGTCGGCGACCGCGATCTGGCGCGCGACGAAGGTCGAGAGCGCGGTCACCATCTCGCAGGCGACCGGGATCGGATCGAGCCCCTCGTGCGGCATCGCCGCGTGCCCGCCCTGGCCGCGCACGGTGATGTTGAGCTGGTCGGTCGAGGCGAGCAGCGGGCCCGGGCGGCTCATCACCAGCCCGCCGGGCGCGTTCGGCCAGATGTGGAGCGCAAAGGCGGCGTCGGGCCGCGCGATGTCGAGCAGCCCGTCCTCGATCATGTGCCGCGCGCCGTGATGCCCTTCCTCGCCCGGCTGGAACATGAAGACGACGGTGCCGGGAAGCTGCTCGCGCCGCGCCGACAATGCGCGGGCGGCGCCGACCAGCATCGCCGAATGGCTGTCGTGGCCGCAGGCGTGCATCGCGTTCGGCACCTGGCTCGCGAAGTCGAGCCCGGTCTCCTCGGGCATCGGCAGCGCGTCCATGTCGCCACGCAGCAGCACGGTGCGGCCGTTGTCGGAGCCGCCGCGCAGGATGGCAATGAAGCCGGTGGTCGAGGTCGATTCGTGGATCTCGAGTGGCAGCCCCTCCAGCGCCGCACGCAGCTTGGCGGTGGTGCGCGGGCAATGGAGGCCGATCTCGGGATCGGCGTGGATCGCGCGTCGCAGCGCGACCACGTCGGCGAGCTCGGCGGCGCCGGCGGCGGTCCAATCGGTGGTCAGGGGGGCGTTCATGGGCGACTCCGGCGAAAAGGCCATCCTAGAGCGAATGGCAGGAATCTGATCAACCATTCGTCACCCCGAACTTGTTCCGGGGTCCACTGGGCGGTCGAGTACAGGTTTCACCGTTCCAGCTGCAACCCGGCGCCAGTCCTTGGAGGAGTGGATGCCGGAACAAGTCCGGCATGACGAATTATGGGGTCTGGACCCTAGATCGGTGGAGCAGCTGCACACCGTCACAGAACTGAAACCATAACGTCGCCGATACGACATCGATCCCCCCTAGCGGCGGCGGCAAGCGCACGGCCGTGGCGCTCGTCTCACGACCATCTTCATCGCCATCAGGGGGGCGACATCCATGATCGACCGGAAGACCATTCTCTGCGGCTGCGCGCTTGCCGCGCTGCTCGCGCCGATCGGCGCGGTCGCGCAGGATCAGGCCGGTGCCGAGAGTTCGACGCAGAGCGCCGGCGACACACCGCGCGCCAACGACATCATCGTCACCGGCAACATCGAGTTCCGCAACCGCACCGACGATCCCAACCCGGTGCTTTCCTACGACCTCGAATATTTCCAGAAGTTCGAGCCGGTGTCGGTCGGCGAGATGCTGAAGCGCGTGCCGGGCGTGACCTTCACCTCCGACGTGCTAGAATATGACGCGGTGCAGTTCCGCGGCCTGCCGCCGGGCTATACCCAGGTGCTGATCAACGGCCGCCGCGCTCCGGGCGGCGAGGCCGACCGCAGCTTCTTCGTCGACCGCATCCCGGCCGAGCTGGTCGAGCGCATCGAACTGGTCCGCTCGCCGACCGCCGACCAGCCGAGCGAGGGCGCCGCCGGCACGCTCAACATCATCACCAAGGAATCGACCAGCTTCGAGGGCGGGTTCCTGAAAGGCGGCGCGCTGATCAATACCAGGGACGGCGGCGTCCGTCCGTCGGGGGCGATCGCCTATGCCGGCCACATCAGCGATTCGACCGATTTCTGGGGGGCGCTCAACTATCAGAAGCGCCGCAATCCGAAGAAGAAGGTCTCTTACCGCTTCGACGACACGCCGGTAACCGACGACAAGCGCTTCCCCGACGGGCTGGACAGCAAATACGTCACCGATCCCGAGTTCAACAACTTCGAGGCACAGAGCGACACCCGCGACGGCAGCGACCTGTCGGGCAGCGGCGAGATCAGGACGCGCTTCGGCGACGGCGGGCATTTCCGCATCGGCGGCTTCTTCGTCGACACCGACCGCGACGAGGACGAGACCTCGCTCACCTGGGAGGGCGCCGACCTCGATTTCGACGGGGTCGAGACCCAGCATGAGGAGATCGACCAGCAGACCTATGCGGTCACCGCCGATGCGCTGATCCCGCTCGGCAATCTGAAGCTCGGCATCGCGGGCGCGTGGAACGCCTACCGCGACCACACCGTCGCCTCGACCTTCAAGGGCGACGAGGAGGATCTGAGCGATCTCGAGGCGGACGAGGTCGAGACGACCCGGATCAAGGACGACGAATATACCGGCACGCTGTTCCTGCGCTACGGCGACGGCGGTCCGTTCAAGGTCAAGGCAGGCATCGACCTGCTCAGCAAGACCCGCAACGGCTTCAATTCGGTGCTGAAGGTCGAGGACGACGAGACCGAGGTCGATCCGGCGGCGAACTTCAAGATCAGGGAGAAGCGCTACGACCCGTACCTGCGCCTCACCTTCGAGCCGGCGAGCGCGCTCACGGTCGACGCGGGCCTGCGTTACGAGATCACCGACCGCAAGACGACCGGTGCCGAGGGCACCGCCAAGTACAATGCCGACCTGCTCAATCCGTCGCTGCATATCCGCTATGCGCCGACGTCGCGCGACCAGTTCCGCGCCTCGGTCGCGCGGACGGTGCGGCGGCCCAACTACGACATGATCTCACCCTATGTGCAGGAAGAGAGCCCGGGCGACGACGACAACACGATCGGCAATCCGTCGCTGCGCAACGAGCAGGCCTGGGGCGTGGACGTCGGCTATGAGCGGCGGCTGGGCGCCAAGGGCATCCTGGGCGTCAACGTCTTCTATCGCGACATCAAGGACCTGATCGAGCTGGTGGCGTTCGAGAACAGCGACGCCGGCGGCCAGAACTTCCGGCCGCAGAACATCGGCGACGGGCAGACCTGGGGCGTCGAGGTCGACTTCTCGACTCCGGTCAAGCTGTTCGGCTTCGGCGAGACCGGCCTGTTCGCCAACTACACCTATCTCGACAGCAAGACGACGGACCCGTTCACCGGCGAGGAGCGGCGCTTCAACAACCAGCCGCACCATATCTACAACGTCGGCTTCATCCAGAACGTCGATCCGGCGGACGTGAGCTTCGGCGCGACCATCTCGGGCCGCAGCCGGGCGACCGAGTCGAACTTCGACGAGACGGTCAGCCTGCGCTACGATCCCGACCTGGAGGCGTTCGTCGAGAAGCGGATCGGCAAACATTTCGTGCTGCGCGCCTCGGTGCAGAACCTGCTCGACCGCGTGAAGTACGAGGATTTCCGCAAGTACGACGGCGACTCGTATGAGGAGATTCTGAAGGCACGCGCCGACGGCGATCTCGACGAATATGAGATCGAGCGCGAGCATTCCGGCCCGCTGGTCCAGCTCACGCTGCGCGCGGCGTTCTGATCTTTTGCAACCACGGGCTCCCACGAAGGTGAGAGCCCGTGGCCTGTCTTGTTCGGATTGAAGTAGTGCTCCTGCGAAGGCAGGAGCTCAGGCGGCAAGCGACACCGCGCCGATCCAAGGCTCCTGCCTTCAGGAGCACGTGGGTGCTCAATAGCGGCCAGTGGACCGGACTACCTCCGGAATAACCCGCCCAGCACCCCCCGCACCAACCCGCCCACGATGCTGCCCGCCGCGCCGCCGCGGCGGGAGCCGCCGAAGATCGCCTTGGTCACCTCGTTGGCGACGGCACGCCCGGCGGCGGAGCTGGCCGAGCGGGTCGCGGAGGTGATCGCCTTGTTCCACGGGTTGTTCGCCGCCTCGCGCTCGGCGGCGATGCGGGCGCGTTCGGCTTCCTTGGCCGCGGCCGCCTCCTCCTTCGCCTTGAGCGCGGCCGCCTTCTCCGCCTCGTCCTGCGCCTTGGCGGCGGCGGCCGCGGCGGCGGCCTCGTTGGCCTTGGCGGCGAGGATCTCCTCGGCCGATTCGCGGTCGACCGCGGTGTCGTACTTGGCGCCGATCGCGTCGGTCTGGATCAGCACGCCGCGCTCGACCGGGGTGACCGGGCCGACGCGCGAGTACGGCGGCTTGATCAGCGTGCGCTCGACCGGCGAGGGCGCGCCATCGGGCTGGAGCAGCGACACCAAAGCCTCGCCGACCGCGAGCTCGGTGATCGCGGTGGCGACGTCGACGCCGGGATTGGCGCGGAACGTCTCGGCCGCGGACTTGACCGCCTGCTGATCCTTGGGGGTGAAGGCGTTGAGCTTGTGCTGGATGCGGTTGTTGAGCTGCGCCGCGACCGTGTCGGGGATGTCGATCGGGTTCTGGGTGATGAAATAGACGCCGACGCCCTTCGAGCGGATCAGGCGAACGACCTGCTCGACCTTCTCGAGCAGCGCCTTGGGCGTGTCGTTGAACAGCAGATGCGCCTCGTCGAAGAAGAAGACGAGCTTGGGCTTGTCGGGGTCGCCGACCTCGGGAAGCGTCTCGAACAGCTCGGACAGCAGCCACAGCAGGAAGGTCGAATAGAGCTTGGGGCTCGCCATCAGCTTGTCGGCGGCGAGGATGTTGACGATGCCACGGCCCTTGTCGTCGGTCGCGATGAAGTCCTCGATCGCCAGCGCCGGCTCGCCGAAGAAATGGTCGCCGCCCTGGGCACGCAACTGGAGCAGCGAGCGCTGGATCGCGCCGACCGACTGTTTCGAGACGTTGCCGTAGGTGGTGGTGAGCTCCTCGGCGCGTTCGGCGCAATGGGTGAGCATCGACTGGAGATCGTCGAGGTCGAGCAGCAGCAGCCCGTCCTTGTCGGCGACGTGGAAGGCGATGGTCAGCACGCCTTCCTGCACCTCGTTGAGGTCCATGAGGCGCGCGAGCAGCAGCGGGCCCATCTCGCTGACGGTGGTGCGGATCGGATGGCCCTGCTCGCCGAACAGGTCCCAGAACTGCACCGGATTGTCGGCATAGGCCCAGTCGGTCAGCCCGATCTGCTTGGCGCGCGCGGCGAAGGCCTCATGCGTCTTGGCGGTGGCGGCGCCCGCCATGGCGAGGCCGGAGAGGTCGCCCTTCACGTCCGCGACGAAGCTCGGTACGCCGTTCGCCGAGAAGCCCTCGACGATGCCCTGCAGCGTCACCGTCTTGCCGGTGCCGGTCGCGCCGGCGATCAGGCCGTGACGATTGGCACGCTTGAGCTGGAGCTCCTGCCGGACGCCGGCGGCGCTGGAACCGATGTAGATCGAGTCGGACATGAAAAATCCCTCCCGGGTTGCCCCGGGAGGGATAGCGCGAATGCGCGGTTTTCCAAGCCTGTCGCGGTTATTTCAACCGAACGGCGATGAAGCCGCCGTTGCCGCGCGCCCGCTGGATATAGAGCAGCACCTGGTCGCGCCCGGCCGACTTGGCGGCGTTCACCGCGCTGTTGAACTCGGCGAGGCTCGTCACCGGCGTGCGGTTGACCGAGACGATCACGTCGCCGCGGCGCAGCCCCTTGTTGGCGGCGTCGCTCGAGGGATCGGCGGAGACGATCACCACGCCGCGCGTGGCTGGATCGACGCCAACCTGGCGGGCGATCTGCGGCGTCAGCGGCGTGAGCTGTAGCCCCAGGCTGTTGGGCGTGGTGGCGGAGCCGCCATTGTCGTCCGGCAGCCCGTCGTTGTCGTCGTCATTGTCCTGGCTGAAACCGGTGAGCTGATCCTCCGGCGGACGCGTGCCGACGGTCACGTTGACCGTCACCGGCTTGCCGTCACGCATCACCGACAGCGGTACGCGGGTGCCCGGCGTCTGGCTGGCGATCAGATAGCTCAGCGTCTGATCGGGCGTGACCTCCTTGCCGCCGACGGCGACGACGACGTCGCCCTGCTTGAGGCCGGCCTTGTCGCCCGGCTCGCCCGGCTCGATGCGGCTGACGATCTCGCCGCGGTTCTTCGGCAGACCCAGCGCCGCGGCAATATCGTCTGTGACCGGCTGGATGCCGACACCAAGATAGCCGCGCTGAACCGTCTTGCCCTTGAGCAGCGTGTCGATCACCGGCCGCGCCTCTTCGGCAGGAATCGCGAAGCCGATGCCGACGTTGCCGCCGGTCGGCGACAGGATCTGCGAGTTGATGCCGATGACGTTGCCGTTGAGGTCGAACATCGGGCCGCCCGAATTGCCCTGGTTGATCGAGGCATCGGTCTGGATGAAGCGGTCGAGCGGACCGCTGCCGACGCGGTGGACCGCGGAGATGATCCCCGCCGTCACCGTCGAACCGAGCCCGAACGGCTGGCCGATCGCGACCACCCAGTCGCCGACGCGCGCGGCGGTCGAATCGCCCCATTTCACGAACGGCAGGTTGGTGCCCTCGATCTTGAGCAGCGCGAGGTCCGACGCCTGGTCGCGCCCGATCAGCCGCGCCTTGAACTCGCGGCGGTCGGTGAGGGTGACGGTGATGCTGTCGACCACGGCATTGCGCGAGCCGGGCGAGATCACATGGCTGTTGGTGACGATATAGCCGTCGGGAGAGATGATGAAGCCCGATCCCAGCGACGTCGCGTCACGCGTTACCGGACGTCCGCCGCCCTGCTGGCCGAAGCCGAACAGGTCGCCGAACGGCGTCCCCGCGAAGGGATTGGTCTGGTTGACGGTCACGCGCTGCTGGGTCGAGATGTTGACCACGGCGGGCTGCAGCTTCGCCACCATGTCGGCGAAGCTCATCGGCGCACCGGCCTTGGGCGCGGTCGCCTGGATCGTGCCAGGCTCGTTCTGGGCGGTCTGCGCGCCCGCGGGCGGCTGGAGCGTCGCCGAGACGGCGGCCCCGCCAAGAAGGAGCGCTGCGGTGAGAGCGTAGGCGTAACGCACGTTAGGGTCTTCCTCTCGAGCTCGAAATGGACTGGAGCGACGCGGGTCTAATGACGACTACAATGCTGAACGCTCACTGAAGATGAACGGTTCGACAGCAGATGACGCCTTTTTCATGCCCAACTTGGTGATGCCCTCGTTTCGAATCAACGCCCCTGGAACTCGCGCAGATAGCCGTTCTGCGGGCTCAGGATGATCGAGGTGCCGCCGCGCCCCTGGTCGGAGCCGCCGTCGGCGCCGAAGGTATAGCGGTACGACTGCATGGCCCGATAGAAGTCGTAGAACTGCGCGTCCTTGCCGAAGGCGTCCGCATAGATTTTCGCCGCCTGCGCTTCGGCGTCCGCCCGGACGATCTGGGCGTTGCGCTGACCCTGGGCGCGGATGGTGAGCGCCTGCTGCTGCCGGGCCGTCCGCATCCGCTCGAGCGCGCTTTCCAGCGGCGTGCCGTCGGGCAGGTCGGCATGTTTTATGCGCACGTCGACGATCTGGACGCCGTACTGGCTGGCATAGTTCTGCAGGCGCTTCTGGATATTGTCCATCACCTGGCCGCGTTCGGGCGACAGCAGCACCGCGAAGTCGACCTTGCCGAGCTCGGCCCGAAGCGCCGAGCTGAACAGCGGCTGCAGCGCCGAGGTGACGCCGTCGACGCTGCGCGCGGTCACCACCATGCGGAGCGGATCGATCACGCGGAAACGGGCATAGGCGTCGACCTGAAGCCGCAGCTGGTCGGTCGACAGCACCGGCTGGTTGTCGAGGTCGACGTCGAGCACGCGCTTGTCGACCCAGACGATGCGGTCGATGAACGGGATGCGCGCGATCAGGCCCGCGCCGGTGCGGCCGAACTCCTCGCCCTGCCGCCACGCGTTGACGGTGCGCACCGGCACCTCGAAGCGCAGGATCACCGCCTGGCGCGTCTCGGGCACGATGGTGAAGGTGCTGGCGAGCAGGATCAGCGCCGCGAGCAGCAGGATGCCGAACGTCATCGGCCTGCGCAGGACGCCATTCATTGGGCGCCTCCCTGCTGCACGGCGGGCGGCGTCTGCGCGTCCGGGATCGTGCGCCGCGCCTCGGGCAGCGGCAGATAGGGGGTGACGCCGGGGGCCTCGACGATCGTCTTGTTCGACTTGGCCAGCACCGCCTCCATCGTCTCGTAATACAGGCGCCGCTTGGTGACGTCTGGTGACAGCTTGTATTGCTCGTAGATCTTGTCGAACTGCGCCGCCTCGCCCTGCGCGCGCGCGATCACCTGCTGAGCATAGGCGCGCGCGTTGTTGAGGTTCGACTGCGCCTCCTGCTGCGCGGCCGACACCGCCTTGAAATCGTCGTTGACCGCATTGGGCGGATCGGCCTTGCTGATCGCCACGCCCTGGATGCGGACGCCCGAGTTATACTCGTCGAGCGTCTCCTGCATCAGCTGCTGCACGCGCGCCTCGATCACGGTACGGCCGCGGCCGAGCGCCTGGTCGAGATCGACGTCGGCGACCACCGCGCGCATCACGCTTTCCGCCGTCGCGCGCACCGTCTCCTTGGGATCGCGAATCTGGAAGACATAATCCTGCGGATTGCCGATGTTCCAGCGCACCTGATAGGCGAGGTTGATGATGTTCTGGTCGCCCGTCAGCATCAGATTCTCTTCGCTCGAGCTGGTCGGGAAGGTCTCCTCACGGATGTTCTGGACGTCGATCTTCTCGACGTTGTTGAACGGCGACGGCAGCGTCAGGTGGATGCCGGGCTCGAGCACGCCGGCATAGCGGCCGAAGAAGGTGACGACGCCGCGCTCCTGCGGTGCGATCTGCCAGATGCTGGTGAACAGCACCCACAGCGCGACGATCAGCCCGACGCCGATCAGCCACAGGCTGCGCCCCGAGACGCCGCCGGGCAGGCCGGGACCGCCACCACCGCCGCGCGCACGCTTCAGGAACTCATCGAGCGAGCTGACCGATCCGGGGCGCGAGCGCCGGCCCTCGGGCGGAAAGGACCAGGGATTGCGCGGACCGCCGCCACCGCCCTTGCCCGAATCGTCGCCGCCCTTGCCTGAATCATCGCCGCCGCCCGTGGGCTTGCCGCCCCAGGGGCTTTTCGGCGGCTCGTTGCGAAGGATGTGGCCGCGCGCGCGCCATCCCGAAAGAATGTTCATGGAGGCCTTTATAGGACCGGAGACGCGGAAAAACAGTGGCAGTGCGCGAACGGCACCCTAAGTGGCACGGATGGCCGACCCCGAACTCACCAATCTGCCGCCCCGCGTCACCGGTCGCGTGAAGGATGGGCGCGCGACCTTGATGGTCGACGTGACCGGGCTCGATACCGCCGCAGCCGCGCTGCTCGAGGCCGAGGCGCGCGCCGCCGCGGAGGCGCAGGGCCTCACCGATGCGCGCGTGCTGCGCACCAGCGAGCGCCGCCCGCGGCGGCTGATTGCGGTGGCGAGCGGCAAGGGCGGGGTCGGCAAGTCGACCGTATCGGCGAATCTGGCAGTGGCGCTGCGGGCGCTGGGCCGCGATGCGGGGCTGGTCGACGGCGACATCTACGGTCCCTCGCAGCCTCGCCTGCTCGGCGCCGAGGGGATGCAGCCCGACGCGCGCGACAAGAAGATGATCCCCGTGACGACGCCCGCGGGCGTGCCGCTACTGTCGATGGGGATGCTGGTGCAGTCGGGCCAGGCGCTGGCATGGCGCGGGCCGATGGCATCGAGCGCGCTCGGCCAGCTGATCGATGCTCATTGGGGCGAGGCCGATCCGCTGATCCTCGACCTGCCGCCGGGCACCGGCGACGTCCAGATCACCATGGTGCAGAAGCACAAGCCCGCGGGCGCGGTGATCGTCTCGACCCCGCAGGACCTGGCGCTGATCGACGCGGCGCGCGCGATCGACCTGTTCAACAAGGCCGGCGTGCCGATCATCGGCCTGGTCGAGAACATGGCCGGCTACGCCTGCCCGCATTGCGGCGAGATCTCCGATCCGTTCGGCCACGGCGGCGCCGAGGCGGAGGCGAAGCGGCTCGGGATCGATTTCCTCGGCCGCATTCCGCTCAGCATCGCCGTGCGGCGCGATTCGGATGCCGGGCGCCCGCCGGCCGCCGGGAACGGGCCGGAGGCGGCGGCGTTCGAGGGGCTGGCGGAACGGCTCGACACCTGGCTCCGCGAACACGGAGGATGACATGCCGCTGACCCGCGACGAGGATATCAAGGCCCTGCTGGAGGGCGCGCGCGTGATCGCGCTGGTCGGCGCCTCCGACCGGCCCGACCGGCCGAGCTATGGCGTGATGAAGCGGCTGCAGGACCACGGCTATCGCGTGATCCCGATCAACCCGCAGATCACCGGCGAGCACATCCACGGCGAGTTCGTGTTCCGCGAGCTCGCGCAGATCGGCGAGCCGATCGACATCGTCGACATCTTCCGCCGTCCTCAGGCCGCCGGCGAAGCGGTTGACGAGGCGATCCAAGTCGGGGCGAAGGCGGTGTGGATGCAGCTCGGGGTCATCAACCATGAGGCGGCGGCACGCGCGGAGGCAGCGGGACTCAAGGTGGTGATGGACCGTTGTCCCGCGATCGAGATCCCGCGGTTGGGCGTGGCGCCGGTTCGCTAGAAGCCATTCCGATGAACTTAGTCGTGCTCCTGCGAAGGCAAGGAGCCCTGGATCGCGGGCGTGTTGCTTGCGGCCAGATTTCCTGCCTTCGCAGGAGCATTGGGCACTGTGATCTTCGACGGCCCATTTCCCTCTGCTCGATCAGAAACTGACTTTTGCCCATAAAATTCGCTTGACTGAAATATCATGCTGCCGGATTGATATCGAGGCTCATAGGCACACATCAGACGCGCCGGGGCCGTTGGCGAGAGGACCCGGCTATGGTTTCCAGGATTTCCTTGCTGGCGTCGGCGGCGCTGGCCGCGCTCGCGGCGACATCGGCGAACGCACAGGTTGCCGCGAGCGGCGCGGGCGGCGGCGCTGATCCGCAGACCGAAGCGGACATCGTCGTCACCGGCCTGCGCGCGACGCTCGCCAATGCGGCGAACATCAAGCGCGATTCGAACCAGATCCAGGATTCGATCGTCGCCGAGGACATCGGCAAGCTGCCCGACACCAACATCGCCGAGACGCTGCAACGCATCCCCGGCGTCCAGATCGCGCGCAACTCGCGCGGCGAGGGCAACGGCTATGTGGTGCACGGCCTCAAGCAGGTGATGACCACGATCAACGGCCGCCAGCTGTTCACCAACACCGGCCGCACCGCGACCTTGCTCGACTTCTCGTCGGACATCCTGTCGGGCCTCGATGTCTACAAGACCGCCACCGCCGACCAGATCGAGGGCGGGCTCGGCGGCCTCATCAACATCCGCACCGCCCGTCCGTTCGACTTCAAAGGCTTCCATTTCGCGCTCACCGGATCGGCGGCCTATAGCGACTTCCAGGACAAGGCGTCGCCGCGCGTCTCCGGCGTGGTCAGCGACCGCTTCGATAGCGGCATCGGCGAGATCGGCGTGCTGGTCGGCGGCCAGTACGAGCGTTTCTACTCGGCGGGTTACCAGGTCTCGACCAACGTCTACGGCAACACCAACAACCTCTACGATCGCGACGGCGACGGCGTTTTCCCGAACGACAGCGGCGATGCGGTGACGGTGCCGACCCAGTTCCGCCCGCGCTACGAGACCGGCAATCGCGTCCGCTCGACGATGTACGCGGCGCTGCAGTGGCAGCCCTCGCCCGAGCTCGAGATCCACGCGGACGCGATGCGCAGCCATTCGGGCGGGCACAGCTTCACTCAGCAGCTCTCCATCCAGATAGACGGCGCGACGCGCGGCGTGCCCGGGAGCTTCGTCTACAAGGACGCGCCGAACGGCAACGTCCCCGACAGCTTCGGGCTGACCAACGCACTGGTGCGCTCGGTCACCGGCGCGTCGGACAATCCCTACGACACCACCAGCCTGGGGCTCGGCTTCAACTGGAAGAGCGGGCGCTTCTCGCTGGCCGGCGAGGCGGCATATATTGATAGCTCGGGGCCATTCTATTCCCGCAGCATCGCGATCCAGACGCGCGCGCCGGGGGCGACGGTCGATCTCTCGGGAGCGACCCCGGACGCGTCGGTGAGCGGCGTCGACGTCGCCAATCCCGCGAGCTATGCGGCGACGGCCACCTATTCGGACCTCGGCCAGCAGAGCCTCGGCCGCGAGCCGTCGTTCCGCCTCGACGCCAAGTACGAGTTCGCCAACAGCCCGCTGACCGCGCTGCTGGTCGGCGGCCGCTGGGCGCGGCACCGGGCGGTCAACGACGTCTACAGCGTCAGCTCGACGGTGACACTGACTCAGCCGCTCGCCAACGTCGGCGAGTTGACGCCGGGCAATCTGTTCACCGACCAGAACGCCTCGATCAACCAGTGGCTGGCGATCGCCTCCCCCTTCATCAAGGATGCGACGCGCACGCGCGTGCTGGCGGGCATCTCGATCGACGATCCGGTCTATCCACTCGGCAACCACTTCAACTATCTGGAGACGGTCTGGGCCGGCTATGCCCAGGCGCAGTTCGGCTTCGACCTGGGCGTGCCGATCGACGGCAATGTCGGCATCCGCTACGTCAGCACCAAGAACCACCAGCGCGTGTTCGACGCGGCGGGGCAGCCGGTCGAGGGCAGTGCCACCTACGACAATTGGCTGCCGAGCGTGAACGTGCGCGCCAAGTTCACCGACAACCTGTTCCTGCGCCTCGCCTATTCCAAGGCGATCACCCGGCCCGATTTCGGCAACCTGTCGCCGGCGCTGGTGCTCAACGCGGTCAACTTCACCGGCAGCGGCGGCAATCCCAATCTGCAGCCGACCAAGGCCGACCAGTATGACGCCAGCCTCGAATATTATTTCGGCAAGTCCAACTATGCCGCGGTCGCGCTGTTCCAGAAGGACGTCACCGGCTTCATCCAAAAATTCTCGGTGACCGAGACGATCGACGGCCAGGATTATCAGATCAGCCGCCCACGCAACACCGGATCGGGCACGATCAAGGGATTCGAGCTCACCTACCAGCAGTTCCTCGACTTCCTGCCCGGTCTGCTGAGCGGCCTCGGCTTCCAAGGCAACTACACCTATGTCGACAGCAAGCTGCCCGTCGTCGGCCAGACCGTGACGGTGCCGGCGGACCTTTTGTCCAAGCATAGCTTCAACCTGACCGGCATCTACGAGAAAGGACCGCTGTCGCTCCACGTCTCGTACAACCGGCGATCGAAGAGCGTGCAGACCAACTTCGCCGACACGGCCGGACGGACGCTGTGGAACGCGCCGCAGGAATCGCTCGATTTCTCCGCGACCTACGCGTTCGACGAGCATTTTTCGATCAAGTTCGATGCGGTGAACCTGTCGTCGGCCTATCAGGTGCAATATTATGGCACGCCCGACCTTCCGACGCTGTCGAACCAGCTCGACCGCACCTATCAGCTCGGGTTCCACGTCAATTTCTGAAAAGGGGGTGGGCCGGAAGCGGCGACGTTTCCGGCCTTTACTTACGGCGGCGGCGGGGCTGCTCGCCGCGGCGCCGGTGGCCGCGCAGCTCGACGGGAACTTCGACGAGGCAAAGGTCCCCGCCTATACCCTGCCCGATCCGCTGACGGCGACGGACGGCACGCGCATCACCAGTGCCCGGCAATGGTGGAAGCAGCGCCGGCCCGAGCTCGTCCGCCTGTTCGAGACCAATATCTACGGCATCGCCCCACCGCCGCCGCGCCACATGCGCTTCGTCGTCACCGACCTCGATCGCGCAGCGCTGGGCGGTCTCGCGGTGCGCAAGCAGGTGAGCATCTATCTCGACAGCGCCGCCGGGCCACGGATGGCGGTGCTGCTCTACCTTCCTGCCCGCGCGAATAAGCCTGTACCGGTCTTCGTCGGGCCGAACTTCCACGGCAACCAGGCCGTCCATCCCGACCCGGCGATCGCGATCACGCCGAGCTGGGTCGTGCCTGCCGAGGGCGTCGTCAAAGGGCGGGCGACGGAACGCTCACGCGGCATCGACGCCGCGCAATGGCCGATCGAGGAGATCGTCAAGGCCGGCTACGGTGTCGCCACCTACTTCACCGGCGATCTCTACCCCGACGGCGACGGCAAGTTCGCCGAAAGCATCCAGCCCTATTATCGCACCACCGCCTCGACGCCCGACCGCTGGGGCGCGATCGCGACCTGGGCCTGGGGCCTCAGCCGCGTCTACGACTATCTCGCCACCGACCACGACGTCGACGCCGGGTGCGTGATCGTGTTCGGCCACTCGCGGTACGGCAAGGCGGCGCTATGGGCGGGCGCGCGCGACACCCGCTTCGCCGCCGTCATCTCGAACGATTCCGGCGAGGGAGGCGCCGCGCTCTACCGGCGACGGTTCGGCGAGACGATCCGGGTGATGAACGACTATTGGTTCGCGCCGACCTACAAGACCTATGCGGATCGCGAGGCCGGGCTGCCGGTCGACGCGCACGAGCTGATCGCGCTGGTGGCGCCGCGGCCCGTCTATGTCGCCAGCGCCAGCCTCGATCTCTGGTCCGATCCCAGGGGCGAGTTCCTCGCGGCCAAGGCGGCCGAGCCGGTTTACCGGCTGCTCGGCGCCGAAGGGCTCGCGACCGATGCAATGCCACCGCCGGACCAGCCGGTGCTGTCGCGCATTGCCTATCATCTGCGCGCGGGGCCGCACGACATCACGCGCTGGGACTGGGCCAACTACATCCGCTTCGCCGACCGCTACCTGCCGGCGAAGCGACGCTGAGCTCAGGCGAGCACCGCCAGCGCTCCGGTGGATTCGAGACGCTCGAGATGGCGGGTCAGCGTCGACCGGACCAGCTCATCCGCGGCGAGCGCGGGCGGGAAGATCGCATCGATCGCCAGCAGCGCCGCAACGCGCTCCGCCGCCGAGCCGCAGCCCGCAAGCGCCGCCGCGGTCCTGGCCGCAAGGGGGTCGTCGACCGTGAAGGTCGCCCCGGCATCGTCGACGCCGCCCTGCCAGCGCATCCAGGCCGCCACCGCCAGCGCCAGCGTCTCCACCTCCAATCCCGCCGCGCGCCGTGCCGCGATCGTCGCGAGCAGGCGCTGCGGCAGCTTCTGCGAGCCGTCCATCGCGATCTGGCGCGTGCGGTGCTGCAGCGCGCTGTTGGAGAAGCGCGTCATCAGCTCACCGCGATAGGCGGCGATATCCAGCCCGGCGGGCGGATCGAGCGTCGTCTGCGCCTCGTCCCACAGCCGTTCGACGAAGCGCCGGCCTTCCGGCCGCGCGACGAACTGGTGGACGAACTCGATGCCGGCGAGCCCGCCCAGATAGGCGATCCCGGAATGCGCGCCGTTGAGCAGCCGGAGCTTCGCCTCCTCCCACGGCGCGACGTCGCCGGTGAGCTGGACGCCGAAGCGCGCGAAATCGGGGCGTTCGGAGGCAAAGCTGTCCTCGATCACCCACTGGCTGAAGGGCTCGGCCTTGACCATCGCCTGGTCCTCGACGCCGAGCTGGATGGCGAGCGCGGCGATATCGTCGGGCGTGGTCGCCGGCACGATGCGGTCGACCATCGTCTGCGGGAAGGCTCCGTGCCGGTCGATCCATTCCGCCAGGGCCGGGTCGTGCCGCTCGGCCATCGTCAGCACCGCCTGGCGCAGCCGCCGGCCGTTGTGCGGCAGGTTGTCGCAGCTGATCGCGGTGAACGGCGGCAGGCCTGCCTCGCGGCGGCGGGCGAGGCCGGCGACGAGGAAGCCGGGTGCGGTACGCGGCGCCGCCAGGCTGGCGAGATCGCTCGCGACGTCCTCCTCCTGCTCGAGCAGTGCGCCGGTCGCCGGGTCGAGGCGATAGCCCTTCTCGGTCACGGTCAGCGTGACGATGTGGACGTCCGGGCTGGCCAGCGCTTCGACCACTGCGACCGGGCTCTCGGGCGCGACCAGCACGTCCTGCGTCGCGCCGATGATCCGCACGCGCTGTTCGTCGCCCTGGCGGACCACCAGGCTGTAGAGCCCGTCCTGCGGCACCATCTGGTCGCGCACGCCCGGCGAGCGCAGCGACACGCCGAGGATGCCCCAGCGCAGATCGCCGTCCGCCAGCGCCGCGTCGAACACCGCCGCCTGATGCGCGCGGTGAAACGCGCCGATGCCGAGATGCACCACGCCGGCGCGAACCGCTTCGCGATCGTAGGGAGGAGGCGTCACCGCCGCAGGCAGGCTGGACAGATTGGACAGGGAAAGCCGGTCGGTCATGATCATCCTAGTTGGCCGGGGCGGGAGGTGAACCGCTGCCAGCGGTCGATTGCGGACGCAAGCTCAAGCAGGCGGACGACCTTCTAATCCGAACCCTTGCGGCGGCGAAAGAGATATCTCATAACTTTATTGATATCTTAATAGCAGATCGGACGCCGCCGTCCGGGAGAGGGAGCCGCGATGATGCAGCGTCACGTCATGGGAATGCTCGGCCTGCTGGTGGTCGCTTTCCTGCTTCCGACGATGCCGGCGGCGCGTGCGCAGCCTCGCACCGAAGTGGCGCTTGCCGAGGGTTGGCGATTCCATCTCGGCGATGCTCCGGCCGGCGCGATCGCGCCCGGCTTCGACGACGGAAGCTGGGAGCGGGTGTCGGTGCCACACACCTGGAACCGGCTTGGCAGCTATGAGCTGAAGCGTCGTGCCGATGCTAATGTGGTCCGCGGCGTGGGCTGGTATCGGCTCCGGTTCCTGGCGCCCGCCGACCTCCGGCAGAAGCGCGTGTTCCTGCAGTTCGACGCCGCCAGCATCGTCGCCGAGGTCTGGCTGAACGGCCGGCGGCTCGGCGCGCATGCCGGCGCCTTCAGCCGCTTTCGTTTCGACGCCACCAACGCCGTACGCGAGGGCGACAATATGCTGGTGGTGAAGGTCGACAATTCCAAGCCCGATCCCGGCAGTCCCACGCAATATGTCGTGCCGATCTCGGGCGATTTCTTCATGTATGGCGGGCTCTATCGGCCGGTGTCGCTGCTGGTCACAGGTGAGCGGCATGTCGACCTGCTCGATCATGGCGGCCCCGGCACCTATGCGAACGCGACCAGCCTCACCGACCAGGCGGCGGAGGTGTCGGTGCTCGCGCGTCTCCGCAACGACGGATCGGATGCGACCGATCTTACGGTCCGCACGCGCATTGCCGATGCGACGGGGCGGGAGGTAGCGCGAGACGAGCGCACGCTACGTCTGGCGCCGGGCGCCGCCGGCGAGAGCCGGGCTGCGTTGAGGCTGACGTCGCCGCGTCGGTGGAACGGTCCGGCCGACCCTTATCTCTATCGGACCATCGTCGAGGTCGTGGACAAGGGGCGCGTTACCGATCGCGTGACCCAGCCGCTCGGCCTGCGCACCGTCGCGATCGATCCGGCGCACGGCTTCATCCTCAACGGACGGCCGATGCAGCTCCACGGCGTCACACGGCATCAGGACCGGCAGGACAAGGGCTGGGCGCTGTCGCTCGCGGATCATGAGGAGGATATGGCACTGATCCGCGAGATCGGCGCCAACAGCGTGCGCCTGTCGCACTACAACCACGCCGAGCCGTTCGACGACCTCGCTGACCGCTACGGCGTCATCCTCTGGGCCGAGCTGGGGCTGGTCAACCTCGCCTCGATCCCCGGCCAGGCGGACACGCCGCCCGAGATGCGCGCCAGCGCCGAGCAGCAGCTGATCGAGCTGATCCGCCAGAACTACAACCATCCCTCCGTCGCCGTCTGGTCGATCGGCAACGAGATCACCAACTGGTCGTCAAAGGGGCTGACCCCGTCGAACGCGCGGCCGCTGATGACCGCGCTCGACGCGCTCGCGCATCGCGAGGATCCGACGCGGCCGACCACCATCGCCGTGTGCTGCGAGCCGCTGCCGGGCGACAAGGACGACGGGCGCGACCGCACCTCCGGCACTGCCGACACGGTCGCCTACAACCTCTACCTCGGCTGGTACGGATCGGGCCATGCCGAGGAGGCAGCGAAGCTGGGCGGGGTGCTGACAGGACTCCACCGCGAACGGCCCGGCCTGCCGATCGGCGTCGGCGAATATGGCGCGGGCGGGGCCGTCACCCAGCACACCGACAATCCCTTCGGCGGCAGGATCGAAAGCATCTCGCGCCCGCAGCCCGAGGAGGTCCAGGCCGCGGTGCACGAGCTGTCGTGGAAGGGGATCGCGCCGCTCGATTTCCTGTGGGGCAGCTGGGTGTGGCAGATGTTCGACGCGACCAGCGACCTGCGCGAGGAAGGCGACAGCTTCGACATCAATACCAAGGGGCTGGTGACCTTCGACCGCAAGACGCGCAAGGATGCCTTCTACTTCTACAAGGCGGCGTGGAGCGACCGGCCGGTGCTGTACCTGACCGGCCGGCGCTACGTCGATCGCGCTTATCCGATGGTCGACGTGCGCGCCTACAGCAATGCGGCGAGCGCGACCCTGTCGCTCAACGGGCAACCGGTGGGGACGGCGCGGTGCGCCGATCACGTCTGCGTCTGGCCCGGCGTGCGGCTGCGCCGGGGCGAGAACCGGCTGGAGGCGGTGGCCGGCGGGGTCACCGACCGTATCACCTGGCGCTACGACGGTCGCGAGGATGCGCTCCATGTCCGCACCGGCACGCTCACCGGCGTGACGCTCGGCGACGGCACGCGCTATGGGTCCGACGACTTCTTCAGCGGCGGCACCGGCTTCACGCTCAACCCGTTCAGGCGCGAGCTCTATGCCAGCGGGACCGGCAAGCCCGCCAATCCACCCAAGATCGTCACCGGGACGGCGACGCCCGAGCTCTATGCGAGCTGGCGCGGGGGGCAGCGGTTCGGCTACGCGCTGCCGCTTCCCGACGGCGACTATCGAGTGACGCTCCACCTGTTCGATCCGGTGGAGACGGCGGCCGGCAAGCGCGTCTTCACCGTCACCGCGAGCGGTGGCGAACGACGCCGCATCGATCCGGTGGCGCTCGCGGGTGCAGGACTGAAGGCGGTGACGGTCGAACTGCCCGCGACGGCGAAGGACGGCCGGCTCACGCTCGACTTCGCCGCCGACCGCGGCGAGGCGCTGGTGTCCGCGATCGACGTCGTGCGTCGCTGATCAGTCGCCGAGCCCCTGGTGCTCGGTCAGGCGGAAGATGCGGTCCATCTCGTGCCACTTCTTGCCGGGGGTGGCGGCGGGGATCGGCTGCTGGAACCGCTGCATCCGCTCCTCCCAGGCGACGACGGCGGGGTTGGCCTCGTCCATCGCCGCCTTGCGTTCGGCGGAGAAATCCTCGGCGGCGTCGATGATCATGAACAGCCGGTCGCCGGCACGGTAGATCTCCATGTTGTCGATGCCCGCGTCGCGGATCGACTGGATGACCTCCGGCGGGGTGTGCCCCACCTGATGCCAGCGCTCATATTCGGCGATCAGCGCGGCATCGTCGACGAGATCGAGCGCGAGACAGATGCGGCGGGTCATGCGTCTTCCTTCTGTGCGGACGGCACCGGTGCATCGGCGCGGATCAGCCCCTGCTCTTTGAGCTCAATCCATAGCGTGGCGGGAATGGGCGTGGCGAGCAGGCGGCGTGCGTCCGCGACCTGATCGGGGCTACCCATGCCGGGGATCGCCGCCGCCACCTGCGGGTGAGCGAGCGGGAACTGCAGCGCCGCAGCCGCCAGCGGCACGCCATGGCGGTCGCACAGCGCCTCGATCGCCGCGACGCGCTCGACGATCGCGGGCGGGGCCGGCTCGTAATTATAGTGGGGCGTGCCCCCGGCGCGCACGCCGGTCGCGAGGATGCCCGAGTTGAAGGGCCCGCCGATCACGATCCTGACGCCGCGCCGCTCGCACGAGGGCAGGAAGGAGGCGAGCGCCTCCTGTTCGAGCAAGGTATAGCGGCCGGCAAGCAGCACGACGTCGAGGTCGCCGTGCTCCAGCATCTCCTCGACCACCTGATATTCGTTGACGCCGAGGCCGATCGCACCGACGGCGCCGGCCTCGCGCAGCTCGCGCATCGCGCGGTAGCCGCCATCGAGGAACTCGGCGAAGCGGCGGGGATGATCGTCGCCGTGGGTGGCCCGGCCGACATCGTGCACGTAGAGGATGTCGATCCGCTCGCGCCGCAGCCGCTGCCGGCTCGCCTCGTAGGAGCGCATCGCCCCGTCGTAGGAATAGTCGAACACGCTCTCGAACGGCTCGGGTGTGACGAAGCCCTGGCGCGGCCGGCCGGGATCGGCATCGGGACGGGGATCCAGCCGCCGCCCGACCTTGGTCGAGACGATCGCGCTCTCGCCGGGGTCGAGCGCGGACAGCGCCGCGCCGAGCCGCTTCTCGCTGAGGCCGAAGCCGTAGTGCGGCGCGGTGTCGAAGTAGCGGATGCCGGCGTCCCAGGCGGCGCGCACCGTGGCGGCGGCGTCCTCGTCGGGCGTCGCGCGATAGAGATTGCCGATCGCCGCGGCGCCGAAGCCGAGCGGGCCCAGATCGTCGAAGTTCAAAGGTCAGCCTCTCCGATCGCGTAGAAGCGGCGCGCCGCACCGACGAACAGCTCGTCCCGTGCCGCCGCATCCACCGGTGCGGCGAGATCATAAGCGGTATGGACCCAGTCGGCATAGCTGTCGCCGGCGTGCAGCAGCACCGGCCAGTCGCTGCCCCACAGCAGCCTGCCGGGGAAATGCCGCACGAGATGCGCGACATAGGATTGCAGCGCCGCCGCCGGCTGGCCCGGCGCCTGCTCCGTGCGCAGGCCCGAGAGCTTGCACCAGACATTGGGCAGCTCGGCCAGCGCGGCGATTTCCTCGCGCCATGGGTCGAGCTCGCCACGCGCGGCGAATGGCTTGGCGCCATGGTCGATCACGATCGCGAGTTCCGGCCAACGCCTTGCGAAGGTCAGCAGCGGCGCCAGGTGGCGCGGCTGGACCAGCGCGTCGAAGCGGAGGCCGTGCGCGATCATCGCCTCGATCGCCGGCGCACGCTCAAGGCCAAGGATCCAGTCGCTGTCATCGATCGCCTGGAGCATGGGCCTCAGCCCGCGCAGCTTCGGCCGGCGCGCCAGCTCGGCGATCCGCGTCGTCGCATCGGCCCGGTCGAAATCGACCCAGCCGACGATCGCCTTCACCGTCGCATCGTCGCCGGCGATCTCGCACATCCAGTCGGTGTCGCGGTCGTCCGGCTGCGACTGCACCAGTACGCTGCCGACGAGGTCGATGCCCGCCGCGGCCGACCTCAGGTCGTCCGGTACGAAATCGCGATGGATCCGCGGCCATTCGGCGTCGGGCCAGCTCTGCCCCGGTCCGCCGATCCGCCAGAAATGCTGGTGCGCATCGAGGACGCGCATCAGAACATGCCGAGGATGCGCTGCAGCGCCGCCTGGAAATGGCCAACCAGCGCGGCCTCGGCGGCATCAGCGTCGCGCGCCGCCGCCGCTTCGAGGATATCGAGGTGCTCGCGCAGCGTCCTCAATGCCAGCGGCTGGGTGACGAGGCGATCGAGGCGGATCAGCGTCACGTAGTTCTTGAGGCGGCGCGAGGTGGTCTCGACCAGCGGGTTGCGCAGGCTGGCGATCATGCCGCCGTGGAGCCGCTCCTCGAGCTCGCCCAGGCGCACGAGCGCGGCGCCATCGAAGCCCGCCTGCTCGATGTCGGCGAGCAGCGCCTTGTGATCGGCGATCAGCCCGGCGACAACATCGGCATCGGCGGTCTCGGCATAGGCCCGCGCCGCCGCACGCTCGATGATCGTGCGGAACTGATAGGTGCTGCGCGCGAGCTCCAGGTCGGGCTTCAGGAACTGGATGCCGGACCGCGGATGGATCGTCAGCACCCCCTCCGCCTCCAGCACGCGCAGCGCGTCGCGGAGCGGCTGCACGGGGATGCCGAGCAGGTTGACGAGGTCGTTCTGCGAAACGAATGCTCCGGCGGGCACGGTGCGGTCGAACAGCCCCTCCAGCACCTTGCGATAGGCGAGGTCGCTCAACCGTTGCGATCCGGCCACCGAACTGTCCTGCGCCGCTGCCGAAGTTGCCGCCATAGCCCCTGCCATATCTTAACAGACGATTGATATTTCAAATCGGCATTATTGACCAGAGTGTAGTCGGCGGAAGGAGCTTAGTCGACGTCACCCTTATGCGAAGCTGTGGACATCGCCGATCGCGATATCGCTGCTGTTCTGCGCGGCGACGGCTCCTTCGCGCGTATGAGGAGAGATCAGGCCGTCGACGATCGCGCCCCTGACGTCGTCGAGCACCACGGCGGGCCGCGCATCCGGCGCCTCGGCACGGAAGGTCGCGTTCCTGAGCGCGAGGCGCCGGGCATGCCGCGCGAACAGGCCGAGTGCCGGCAGCGGGCCCATGAAGCTGACCTCCAGGCTGGTCTCGCGCCGGTCGGGCGGCACGCGCGCCGCATCCGCGGCGGTGCCGCCGCCGCGGTGGGTGACGTCGATGTCGGTGAAGCTCACGTCCTCGACCGGCGCGTCGGCGATGCCGGCGACGCCGCAGGGGAAGCGGGGATCGGCCCCGGATATGGTGATGTCGCTGAACCTGATCCGGCGGCATTGGCCGACCGGCGTCCCCGCCGGAGCGCGAAGGCGCGCGGCCTGGCGGACGAACAGCGGATGATTGACCGGGTCGCGCATGATGATGCCGGAGACGAGTACGTCCTCCAGCGTGCCGCCGTCGACCACGCCCATCAGGATGCCGCGGCTGTTCTCGCAGGTGCAGTCGACGATCCGGATGTTGCGGAAGCCGCCGTTGCTCTCGGTGCCGAGCTTGATGCGGCCGAGCACGCCGATCTTGTCCGGCGCGCGATAGTCGGACGGGCGATAGCTGCCGTCGAGCAGCGAGCCCATCGCATAGCCCATCGTCCTGCAGCCGGAGACGGTCACGTCCTCGCACGCGACCTTGCGGCCGAGGGCATAGCTGCTCTTGAGCACGATCGCGTCGTCCTTGGGCGCGTTGACCACGCAGCCGGTCACGCGCACGTCGCGGCAGCAGTCAATGTCAATGCCGTCGCGGTCGGTGTCGACGGTCAGGCCCTCGATTGCCATGTTGGTGACGCCGTGGGCGATCACGCCGAAATGGCCGCCCTGAAGGATGGTGAAGTCGCGCAGCCGCACATTGCGGCAGCGCATCAGGCCGATCGTCTTGTTGGCGCGCCCTACCGCCGCCTGCTCCTTGGGATCGCGGAGCCGCGCCTCGCGCGGGCTGAGCCCGAGCGCGGCGGGCGACTGCCAGCCGGGCCGCCCGTGCCAGCGGTCACCCGGCCCCTCGCGGTCGAGCCCTACGCCATGCAGCATCCCGCGGCCGATGATCGCGATGTTGGATGCGCCGTCGCCGTAGATCAGGCTGTTGTGGACATGGGTGATCCCGAAGTCCTGAAACTGCTCCTCGAGGTCGTTCTCGGGCGGGTCGTAGCGGGCACCATGCACAGCGGGGTCCGCCGCCTCGATCACCGATCCGGTCGCGAGCAGCAGCGTCACGTTGTCGAGCAGCCGGATCGAGAAGCAGAGATAGCGCCCCGCCGGCACCAGCACCGTCCCGCCGCCGGCGCGGCTGGCGTTGCGGATGGCGCGGTTGATCGCCGGGCTGTCGATGCTGCGGCCGTCCCCGCGCGCGCCATAGTGTCGCACGTCGTGGACCGACCCGTGAACGCCCGCAGCCGTAGCGAGCGCCGGCGATGTAGCCAACGCCGCGGACAGGCCGAGAATCATCGTCCGTCGTTCGAACTCGACCCGCACCTCTCTCATCGCTTATCCCGTTGGCATATCTATTCAAGTATCTACTATATCAGTGCACTAAGAGAGGCAACGGAGGGGAATCCGATGACGCAATCGCGACGGGAGCTTCTGGGGCAGGCGCCGGCGCTGAGCCTGGCTCTTGCGATGCCGGGGCTGTCGGCCCCTGCCCGGGCCGGCCGCCTGTTCGACATCCGCCGCTACGGCGCGATTCCCGACGGCCGGACGGTGAACACCCGCGCGATCCAGAAGGCGATCGACGCCTGCGCCGCGGCGGGCGGCGGCATGATCGTGGTGCCGGCGGGCGTCTTCGTCAGCGGCTCGATCGTGCTGAAGCCGGGAGTCGGGCTGGAGCTGCGCAAGGGCGCGGTGCTCAAGGGTTCACCCAATCTCGCAGACTATCCGCTCGTCCTGCGCCGCTTCGTCGAGGCTTATCCCGAAGCGCTGCGGATGGCACTGCTCAACGCGCGGGGCAACCACGGCCTCAGGATCGTCGGGCCCGGCACGCTCGACGGCCATGGCGAACCCTTCTGGCGGCGCTTCTTCCAGACGCCCGAGGAAAGCGTCGAGGGGCGGCGGGTCTATTATCACTTCCCACAGATCTGTTTCATCCAGGATTGCGACGACGTGCTGGTCAGCGGCGTCACCTTCAAGGACGCCGCCTTCTGGAACCTGCACCTCTACCGCTGCCGGCGCGCGGTGGTGGAGGACGCGCGCTTCGAGGTTCCGCATCACATCCGCGCGCCGAGCAGCGACGGCATCGACGTCGACAGCTGCCAGGACGTCACCATCCGTCACTGCCGCTTTTCGGTCGACGACGATTGCATCGCGCTCAAGGGCACGCAGGGCCCCGGCGCCGCCGCCTACGCCGAGGCGCCGCCGGTCGAACGTATCCACATCCACGACTGCGTATTCGAAGCCGGACTCGGCTGCGTCACCTATGGCACCAACGGGACGATCATCCGCGATGTGAAGGTCGAGCGGATCACCAACCTCGGCGACATGCCGACGATCCGGTTCAAGGTGCGTCCCGACACGCCGGGGCAGGTCTATGAGAGGCTCCGCGTGCGCGGCATCCGCCTCTCACCGGCACCGACCCCTTTCGCGCGCTGGCATAACGGCGAAGTGTTCTACGGCATGACCGATCCGAACTTCGGCGCCGGCGATCCTCCGATCGGGCTGATCGTCAACGCGCGCCTCACCCACGGCACCAAGGTGCCGGCGCGGCCGCCCGGCGCGATCATCCGCGACGTGGTGATCGAGGACGTGCGCGGCACCACGCGCGGCTTCGGCAACATCTCGGGCAATGCCACCACCGCGATCTCGGACATCACGCTGCGCGACATCGACGTGACGCTGCTCGATCCCGAGCGGGCGAAGCTGATCGCCCGCGGCGTACGCAACCTGACGCTCGACCGGGTGCGCGTGAACGGCGCGCCGGCGGAGGTGGTCACGGCCTGAAAGCCGGGCTGGATGTCGGAGCCGATTATGGGGCAGGATGAGCCTTAGGCGTGACGACAGGTAGGCCCATGGGTTCGCGGACCGGACCGGACGGAGAGGAGCGGATCGGCCGGGTCGTGATCCTCGGCGGCGGCACGGCGGGGTGGATGGCCGCGACCGCGCTGGCCCGGACGTTCGGCCGCCATCTCTCCGTCACGCTGCTCGAATCGGACGAGATCGGCATCGTCGGCGTCGGCGAGGCGACGATCCCGACGATCCACTGGTTCAACCAGCTGATTGGCCTCGACGAGCCCGCCTTCCTCCGTGCGACCAGGGCGACGTTCAAACTCGGCATCGAGTTCGTCGACTGGACGCGGCCCGGCCATCGCTACCTCCACCCGTTCGGCCAATATGGCGTGCCGTTGCCAGGCGTCGCCTTCCATCACCGCTGGCTCAAGGCGCGGGCGGAAGGGCTCGACCTGCCGCTCTCCGCCTTCTCCCTCGCGACGCGGCTCGCGCTGGAGAACCGTTTCGCCAAGCCGGCGAGCGATCCGCGCTCGATCCTGTCGACGCTCGGCTATGCGTATCATTTCGACGCCAGCCTCTATGCGCGCCACCTGCGCGCGCTGGCGGAGGCGGCCGGCGTGGTACGCGTCGAGGGCAAGCTCGCCACGGTCGAGCGGCATCCCGAGACCGGCTTCGTCACCGCGCTGACCACCGAGCGCGGCGACCGGCTGGCGGGCGAGCTGTTCGTCGACTGCTCGGGCTTCCGCGCGCTGCTGATCGAGGGCGAGATGCAGGCCGGCTACGACGACTGGTCGCACTGGCTGCCCTGCGACCGCGCGGTCGCGGTTCCCTCAGCGCGTATCGCCGAGACGACACCCTACACGCGATCCACCGCGCGGCCTGCGGGGTGGCAATGGCGCATCCCGCTGCAGCACCGCACCGGCAACGGCCATGTCTACGCCAGCGCGTTCCTGGGCGACGATGAGGCGGCCGCGACATTGCTCGCCAACCTCGACGGCGAGCCGCTGGCCGAGCCGCGCTTCCTGCGCTTCACCGCGGGGCGGCGGCGGTGCGCATGGATCGGCAACGTCGTCGCGATCGGCCTGTCCGCGGGGTTCCTCGAACCGCTCGAATCGACCAGCATCCACCTCATCCAGAGCGGCATCGCCAAGCTGCTCTCGCTGTTTCCGGACCGCGGTTGCGACCCTGCCCTGGCGGCACGGTTCGACGCGCTGTTCACCGCCGACATGGACAATATCAAGGACCTGCTGATCCTCCACTATCATGCCACCGAGGGCCGGTCCGAGCCGCTGTGGGCGCACTGCCAGCACATGGCGCTGCCGGAGACGCTGGTGGAGCGCGAGGAGCAATACCGCCGCTCCGGCCGCCTGATGATCGGCGCCGACGAGCTGTTCCGCGACGCGAGCTGGCTCGCGGTGCTGAACGGCCAGGGCATCCTGGCCGAGGGCTATCATCCCGTCGCCGATACGATCGACGCGGAGGTCAACCGCACGCAGCTCCGCCGGATCAGCGAGGCGGTCGCGCAGGCGGCCGCCGCGCAGCCCGGTCACGACAAGGCTTTGGCCGAGCTGATCGGATCATCATGAACCGCCGCGATCGGCCTCGCCCCGGCGGGTAGCGCGACGCGGACGGTGAAGCGGCCGCCCGCGCGGTCGAAGGCGATCTCGCCGCCATGGTCGCGCACGATGTCGCGGCTGATCGACAGGCCGAGGCCGGTGCCGCCGGTCTCGCGGCTGCGCGAGCTATCGAGCCGCTCGAACGGCGCGAAGGCGCGCTCGGCATCCTCGGGCGCGATGCCGGGGCCGGGATCGCTCACGTCGATCACGACGCGTTCCCCCGCGCCGCGGAGCGCGATCCGCACGCTGCCGCCGTAGCGGCAGCCATTGGCGACCAGATTGTCGAACACGCGCCGCATCGCCCCCGGGCGGCAGCGGATGTCGAAGTGATCGGGCCCCTCATAGGCGACGTCCTCGCCCATGTCCTTGCAAGTATCGGCAAGGCTGATCAGCAGCGAGGCGAGATCGACCGCCTCCATCGGCTCGCGCCGCGCCTCGCCACGCATGAAGGCGAGCGCGTCGGCGACCATCGTCTCCATCTCGGTGACGTTGGACTTGAGCTGGGTGCGCTGCTCCTCGTCGGGGACATATTCGGCGAGCAGGCGCAGGCGCGTGAGCGGCGTCCTGAGGTCGTGCGAGATGGCGGCGAGCATCTGCACCCGCTCGTCGACGTAGCGCTTGAGCCGCAGCTGCATCGCGTTGAACGTGTCGGCGATCGCCGCGAATTCGGGCAGGCGCATCCCGGTGATCAGCGTCGGCTCGCGCTCCCGCCCCAACCGCTCCGCCGCGCTGGCGAGGCGGCCGAGTGGCACGGCGATGCTCCGCGCCATCCAGATCGAGAAAACCGCGAGGATGAGCAGATTGCCGGCGCTCTCCAGCGCATTGCGGAGATAGTGCGAGAGGGTGTCGCGGGTCTGGTGCGGGCGGATGACCAGCCAGTGCCCGCCGCCCTGGCGCACGGCGATCTCCAGCCGGCCGAGCACCGCGCCGTCGCGGGTCGGGATATCGGTCCTTCCCAGGAGGGTCGGCATTGTGGGAATGATCCCCGTCGGGGTGCTGGGCGAACGTTCCCAGAGCACGTCGCTGAACGTGTCCGCCCGGACGCGGACATCGGCTTCGCTCCTGCGCAGCGCGCGTGCCAGCGAGGACCGGAAGTCGTCGGCGAATTGCGCGGCCTTGCCGCCTTGCGGGAAGGGCGGTTCCGGATAGGACGCGATGTCGAAGAAGCGCGACCGGTCCGTGCCGAGGGAGCCGTCACGGGCCTGGACGACGGCATCGACGAGCCACGACCGCTGGACCACGAAGACCGGCGACGGCGGGATCAGCACGCGCAGCACCTGATCGAACAGGAAAGAGGCCGTCACCGCCAGCACGATGGCGATCGCCAGGCGTATCGAGAGCTTCAGCTTCACGCCGCCACGTCCGGCTCGACCGCGGCGGAGAAGAAATAGCCGCCGTTGCGCACGGTCTTGATCAGCGCCGGCGCCTGCGGATCGGCCTCGACCTTGCGGCGCAGGCGGCTCACCTGCACGTCGATGCTGCGGTCGATGTTGAGGCTCGAGCGGCCGTGGACATAGTCGAGCAGCTGGTCGCGACTCAGCACCTGCTGCGGATGCTGGACGAGGGCGACCAGCAGGTCGAACTCGCCCGTGGTGAGCTCGACCAGCGAGCCGGCCGGCGAGATCAGGGTGCGCCGGCCGGTGTCGAGTGTCCAGCCGGCGAAGCGGACGCGGCCGGCGGCGTGCTCGCGCGGCGGCGCGGCGCTCATCGCGGCGCGGCGGAGGGCGGCGCGGATGCGGGCGAGCAGCTCGCGCGGGTTGAAGGGCTTGGGCACATAATCATCGGCGCCGAGCTCCAGCCCGATCACGCGGTCGGTGTCGTCGCCGCGCGCGGTCAGCAGGATGATCGGCACGGTGCTGGTGGCGCGCAGGCGCTGGCACAGGGTGAAGCCATCGTCGCCCGGCATCATCACGTCGAGCACGACCACGTCGAACCGGTAGCGGCCAGTGAGCTCGCCCATCTGGCGGCCGTCGGCGGCGCTGGTCACGCGCAGGCCGTTGTCGCCGAGATAGCGCGCCAGCATCGTGCGGATCTGGCGGTCGTCGTCGACGATCAGGATATGCGGCTGTTCCTGGCGGGCCATTTCAGGAGCCTTAGCGTGGCGCCGGAACCGAGTCTGCATCCGTAACAATCTGAAATATCTCGACACCTCCGGGAAATCCCGGACCGGCGTGCGCGACGTATAGGCGCAGGGCACCAACCGACGGAGCCTCCCCATGTACGCAACGCGTCCCGCCTCCCCCTCGCGCCCGGCATGGCGCCATGCGTTCCTCCTGCTCGCGGTGCCCGTCGCCACCGCGTCCGCGGCGGGCGAGGCCCGGGCACAGGCGCAGTCGCAGGAGGGCGGCGACTGGCAGGTGACGGTCGGCGCCGGCGCGATCTATACGCCCGACTATGAGGGATCGGACGATCACGACCTCCTCCCCTTCCCCGCGATCTCGATCAGCTATCGCGACCTCTTCTACGTCCGCGGGCCGGAGCTCGGCGTCAACCTGGTCCGGCTCAAGCCCAGCGACGACCTCAAGATCAACATCGGCCCGATGGCGCGCTTCCGCCGCGACCGGCCGGAGGACCGCAATGCCGACCTGAGGGGGCTCGGCGACGTCGACCTGGCCATCGAGGTCGGCGGCGCGCTCGCGATCGAGTACGGCAACGCCTTCCTGCGCGTGGCGGGAGGCAAGGACGTGGCGGGCGGCCACGACGGCGTGGTCGTCGAGGGCGAGGCGGGCCTCCGCTTCGACCTGGCCGAGCGGCTCAATGCCTCGGTCAGTGCGCGCACGAGCTGGGCCGACCGCAAATATATGAGCAGCTATTTCAGCGTCTCCCCCACCCAGTCGGTGGCGAGCGGGCTGCCCGTCTACCGGGCCGAGAGCGGCATCAAGGACGTCGGCGCCGGGCTGAACCTCAACTATCAGCTGAGCCGCCACTGGGTGGTCTCCGCGATCGGGGGCTACTCCCGTCTGCTCAACGACGCCAAGGACGCGCCGCTGGTCCGCCTGCGCGGGTCGGACGATCAGTGGACGGGCGGGCTGTTCCTGGCCTACCGCTTCTGACCGGCCTGCCATAAATCCGAAATGTCATGCCGGACGTGTTCCGGCATCCACTTCTCCACAGAGACCGGCGTCGAGGTTCCAGCTCGAACCTTGAAACCAATGCTTGGTCGCCCGGTGGACCCGGGAACAAGTCCGGGGTGACGAAGGTGGGGTAGGTTTTCCGCAAACCGCTCTAACGAAGAGAAGCAGGCGGCCGCACCGCAAGATAGACCGTGCTCCACAGCTGTGCGGCGTTCGATTCGTCGACGTCCTGCTTGCCAGCGCCGAACGGCACCACGCGGTAGCGGCCGCCTTCATAGGTCCAGGACCAGAGCTCCGAGCTCTGCACCGCGCGCGTCGCGGAGATGGCGCGCCACAGCCGGGCCTGCGCGTCCGCGAGCCGCGTCCGCGTCGCCGCCGGCAGGTCGCGCCGCGCGAGCTGACGCTCGAGCCCGGCGGCGAGCAGCGCCTGCTGCCACGACCACACCACCGTCCCGTGATAGGCGGCGGGAGTGAAGCGCGCCTGCACCTCGCTCCCCGCCAGCGCCGGATTGGCGACGAGCAGGCCGACGTCGGTCATCAGCCCGGCCGGGAACGGCCGCATGATCGCGCCGACAAAGGTGTCGAGATCGGCCGCCGAGGGATCGCCGAACAGCAATGCGAAGCCCTCGTCGGAATTGACGATCGGCACCGGCGCGCCCTTTTCGTCGAGCGAGATGGCATGGAAGGTGAGCGGCGCCGATCCCAGCGCGGCCAGCGCCGGCCGGGCGGGGACGCCGGCGCGCGCGGCATAGTCGCGGATGCTCGCCGCCGCGGTGACGGCCGGGACCGAGACCCGGAACAGCGCGGGCGCGCGGCTGCGCCATGCCTCGGCCATCCCCCGCGCCCGCGCGAAGGCGGCGCGGTCGTCGGCGGCGAGATAGGCGTCGAGCAACCCGGCGCGGGCGAGGCGGTCGATCGCATCGAGCGCGGCGGGCACGAACACCGCATTGACGTCGAAGGGATAGCGGCCGCGCCCCAGCCCCTCCTCGCTGTCGCGCCATTCGCCGGTCATCCGGCCGCGCTTCAGCGACACGAGGTTCGCGATCTTGGGGGCGTCGGCGAAGGGGCGCGCCTGGTCGAGCACATAGCGCAGGTTGCGCACCAGCGCCTTGCCCGCGGGCTCGGCGGTGCCGGGCTTCGCCGCGCTGGGGACGTCGCGGGCGAGGAAGGCGCGGGCCGGGTCGGGTTTGGCATGATCGAGGAGATAGCTTGCCGCCACCGGCGCGAGCATGAAGTCGTCGTCGATCATCGCATAGTCGAGGGTCGGCACGTCGCCGCTGCCGCCGTTGCGGCGATGCTCGACGACGGCGAATTCGGACAGGCCCTCCTCGTGCGCGACCTCGCCCTGGTCGTTGAGCCGGGCCAGCACCGCACCGAGCCCGGCCTCGACCGCGGCCGGCTGGAGCACCGGCATCAGCAGCCGCACCGACATCAGCGTGTCGCGGCCGAAATAGGTGTCGAAGCGCCACGATCCGGCGAGGAACTTCTCGCGGTAGCTCAGGAAATGCAGCGCGTCGCGCGCGGCCGGATCGTCGGCGGCGCGGTCGTTGAGCAGCTCGGGCAGGGTGAGGCCGGTCAGCGGCGTGTCGCCGCTTGCCGCGACGATCTCCAGGCGGATGCGGCCGCCCGGCGCGGCGGTGATCGTGCCGCCGTCGACCCGCCCCTCCAGCACGTTGAGCTCGAGCTGGTAGCCCGGCGCGCCGTCGAGCCGGTCGCGGGCGTAGAGGATGCGGTTCCCCTCGCTACGCATCGGCGCCGCGACCTCGGGCGGGAACTTGCCGATCGCCTGATAGTCGCGCAGGAAGCGAACGTTGGAGAGCACCGCCTGCTTCACCGTCAGCCGCGGCGCGGTGACGCTCGCCGTCGCGCGGATGCCGTAGAGCGGGCGGCCGCGGCCGTCGGCCAGCGTCACCGGCTCGGGAGTGCGCTCCAGCCGCCAGCTCGCCGGCGCCGCCACGCGGTCGAACCAGAGGCCCACGCCACTGTTCCCTGCCGGGAAGGCGACGAGGATGCGCGGGTCGGCTCCCGAGCGCAGCAGCAGGTGCGCGGCGACCTGGCCGTCGCGGACGAAGGCGTTGAGGTTCTGCCCCTCGGTCAATTGATAGCTGAGCTCGGGCGTGCCGCTCGCCTGTGGGGGCGAGGCCATGCCGGAATCGCCTGCCGCGATCAGGCACAGCCCCGCCACCAGCCCCAGGCCCACTCCGGCCCTAACTCTTCCCGCGGCTCCCCGCGCCTGCCTCCCCATCAGAATTTCAGCGTCACCGTGCCGCCATAGGTCGGCCCGACGATGCCGCGGGCGTAGAAGAAGCCCGAATCCGCGTTCTGCGTCTGGCCCTGGCGCGGGTTGCCCTCGGTCAGGCCCATCACGTTGAAGATGTTGTCGGCATCGAAGCTCACCTGCAGCCGCTCGGTGATGTTGAGGCTGATGCCCGCCCCCGTCACGCCATAGCCGGGCAGCGCGACGCCGTTGCCCGAATCGGCGAAGATCTTCCCGATATATTTGTAGCGCGCATAGACCTCGCCGAGGCCGCCCGGCAGCTTGAAGGTCGGGGTGATCGTGTAGAGCGTCGACGGCGTGCGCTCGGGCCGGTTGCCGCTGTAGGTCGGCTGCGCCACGCCGTTCAGCGTCAGGTTCTGCAGCTTGGGCTTCTGGAACACGCCGGCGAAGTCGACGGAGAACCAGTTGACCGGCCGCACCGCGACGTCGACCTCGACGCCGGTGGTCCTGAGGTCCGCCAGGAAGCTATCCTGCCGGGTCGGGTCGGTCGGGCTGATGAAATTGTAGAACTGGTCGTTGAAGTTGGTGCGGAACACCGTCGCCGAGGCACTGACGAAACGGCCGAGCTGGTAGCGCACGCCGGCCTCGTAGAGCTCGATCTCGGTGATCGGATCGGTGTTGTTGGTCTGGAAGCCGAGCGCATAGCGCGCATAGACGGCGAGGTTGGGCGTGATGCGGTAGTTGGCGCCGACCGTCCAGGCGACCTTCTCCTGCGTGCGGCGCGTCACGTTGAACGTGCCGTCCCAGGTCGAGCCCGGCGCGGGAAGGACGACGCCTGCGCCGGACGGCGGCGGCGGGTTGACCGCGGCGGCGCGGCCGTCGCGGAACACCGCGGAGTCGCTTTCCCAGCGCACGCCCGCGTCCAGGTGGAGATTGTCGCCGATCTGCAGCTCGTCGTTGGCGTAGAGCGAGAAGGACTTGTCGTCGCGCTCGCGGATGCCGACGCCCCAGTCGCCGTAGGAGATGAGGCCGTTGTCGCTCAACGTGCCGACGACGTTGTTGTTCGCGTCGAGCGCGACGATGTCGTAGATGTCGCTGTTGTTGCGGACGTCGTTGACCACCGTCCCGACCGCCGACTGGTTCTGCTTGCGGCTGACGTCGTAATATTGGACGCCGAATGTCAGCGAGTTCTTGAACGACCCGCTCTCCATCTCCCAGCGCGCGCCGACGTTCAGGCCGAAGTCGTGGCCCTTCAGATAATCGTGGTTGAGCACGGTCTGCTGGAGGAAGCCGTTGCCGTTCAATGCGTTCAGCGCATCGGTCTGGTTCGCCCCGATGACCTCCCCGGTCCGCAGGTTCTTGATGCCGAGACGCGCGGCCGCGGGGAAGGCGGCCAGCCCGCGATCGAGGAAGCTGATGTCGTTTATGACGCTCACCCGATCGAGCGGCGAAGACTCCGGCGTCAGATAGTCGACCGCGCTGGCGAGGCCGCCGTTGCCCGTGCCCGATCCGGGGAAGAGGCCATTGAAGTCGTAGCTGAGATCGAGATAACGGCTATGGGCGAACAGCTCGAGCCCGTCGGCGACCGGCTTCTCGAAGTCGATGCGGAGCTGCTTGGTCTTGCTGCGCACGCCCTCAGTGTACCGGAAGTCGCGGAAGCCGTCGCTGTCGACGAAGCTCGATACCGGCACCGAGATGCGGGAGAAGGCGTCGCCGCCGATATTGTCCTTCTGCGGGTCGAGCCCCGGCACCCCGTCGGGATCGCCGTTGTTGTAGGCATAGGGCATGCCGGCGTAATAGGCGGTCTTGAGGTCGCCGATCTTGCCGGTCAGCCGGACATATCCCCCGTCGTCGAAGCGATATTCGAGCATCGCCTTCACGCGATAGCCGTCATAGTCGAACGGGTTCTTGCGCACGCCCGGGCTGCTCTGGAAATAGCCGCCGACGCTGAAGGCGAGGTTGTCGGCGATCGGCGCGGAATAATAGAGGTCGGCGCGCTTCAGGCCGTAGTCGTAGGCGGTGACCTTGGCGATGCCCTCCGCCTCCTTGAAGTTGGGCTTGCGCGAGATGAAGTTGATCGTCGCGCCCGCGCCGTTGACCGTCAGCACGCCCGACGAGCCGCCCTTCACCGCCTCCAGCCGGTCGATGGTGAGGTCCTGCGCGAAGAAGAAATCGGCGCCGCCGCCCTGGTAGAGCACGGGCATCCCGTCCTCCTCGAGCTGGACGAAGCGCTGGCCGCCGCCCTGGAGGCCGCGGACCGAATAGTTGTTGGAGACCTCGCCCGCCGTCCCTTCGACGAAGATGCCGGGGACCAGCTCGAGCATGTCGGCGGTCGAGCGCGGCGCGCGGCGGTCGAGGTCCTCGCGCGTGGCGAAGGTGATGTCGGCCGAGGAGGTGATCAGCGGACGGTCGCGAGAAGTCTGGCCGGTGACGACGATGTCCTGCGTATAGTCCTGCGGATCCGCGGACGAGGCGGGAGCAGCCGCCTGGGGCTGGGCGCCAGCCTGGGGCGGAGCGGCCGGGGCGGGAGTCGGGGTCGGCGCCGGGGTGGCGGGTTCGGCCTGCGCGAACGCAGGTGCTATCGGCAGGACCGCCGCGCCCAGCAGGAGCACGGCACGAACAGTGAAACGCGCGTGAACAGGCATGTCTCCTCCGACGCTCCAGAACGCGGCCGGACCGATCGGGATCCATGTATCCGCGGTTATCGTCCCGGCACTGCCGGGTTCTGGAAACGGTTACATTATGCCTTATCGCCGGCCGAGGAACAACTCCGGTACTGCGGGGAAACGAAGATCAGGCACCTTTCGGCGCAGAACCGCCAGGCCAGCGGGCCGGAAGCAACGTGACGGGCACCGGCTCCGCAATGGGCGTCCATCCCTGTTTCGCCAGCACGTCGTTGCTCTCGATCGCCTTTCGGCCGCGATCCAGCGACCAGGTAATGTGATAGGTGCCGCCGTCGGGCCGGTCGGCGGTGCCGCCGATCCGCACCGCCATCGCCTCCACCCCGGCGCCGTCGTCGGCGATGCCGACGATCTCGCCGGTCGCCGGCTCGGGCAGCGGATCGTCCGGGCCCGCGCCCGACCGGAGCGTCACATGATCCGCCACCACCTCCGGCCAATGCGGCGGAAAACGCGCCAGCAGCGCCGCGCGCTCGCCGCGGTCGAGTTTCCAGCCGATCACGTCCGCCATCGTCGGTCTCCTGAAAAGGAGGAGGAGGCCCGCGCGAGCGGGCGCGCCTCCCCGAGCCTCAGTGCCGCGTGTCGGCGTTGATCGGGATGCGGCGGCCGCGATCGGCCTCCGGTCCCTTGGGCAGCGTCACCGTCAGCACGCCATGCTCGAAGCGCGCCTCGGCCTTGTCCTCGTCGATGCCACGCGGCAGCGACAGGCGGCGCTCGAATTTGCCGTAATAGCGTTCGGTATAGCCGCGGGGCTGGTCGCCTTCCTCCTGCCGCCGCTCGCCGCGGATGGTGAGCACGCCGTCCTCGATGCCGAGGTCGACGTCCTTCTCGGTCATGCCCGGCAGCTCGGCGGTGATGCGCAGTTCCTTGTCGGTCTCGCTCACCTCGAGCGACGGCCAGCCGCGCCCACGCTCGCCGCCGGTCACCGGCAGGTTCCAGCCGCGGAAGACGTCGTCGAACAGCCGGTCGAGCTCGCGGCGCAGCGTGAAGAACGGGCTCGACTCGCGCCCGTAGCTGCCGAGCTGGCGGCTCTCGCGTTCGCGATCCCAGGGTGTCAATTCTCTCGCCATGATCCTCTCCTCATGCCTTGCAGAGCCATTAGGCCGCGCGCCGGGGCACGGCATCTGCGATTGCGAGGGAGTGCGGAAGAACGCCCGACGCCCTCGATCGCGAGGCCCGGGCCCGGATCGACGCCCGGCGATGAAAAGGTAGGCAGCGCGATCGGCGCTTCAAGACGATGGATCGCGGCGATGCGATGGATCGAGCGGCGGTATTCATGCGATGGAGGCAAGATGAAACAGAGAACGGGCACGATCGAGGTCGCCACCGAGAGACAGGGACTCGGCGTCGTGGAGCGCTGGGTCCGGGAACCGGCGATGCGGGAGGGGCTGCTGACGCTGTTCTGCCGCCATACCTCTGCCTCGCTCGTGATCCAGGAGAACGCCGCACCGGCCGTGCGGCGAGACATGGAGGCCTATTTCGCCCGCATCGCGCCCGAGGACCCGGCCGCCTACGAACATGACGACGAAGGGCCGGACGACATGCCCGCGCACCTCAGGACCGCGCTCACTGGCGTGCAGCTGGCGATCCCGCTGATCGAGGGGCGGCTGGCGCTCGGCACCTGGCAGGGCATCTACCTGTTCGAGCACCGCCGCCGGCCGCACCGGCGGTCGATCGCGCTTCACCTCATCGGCGAATGACCGCGTGGCCCAGGAAAGCGCCGGCATCCTCCTGTGGCGCAGGCGCGAGCGGCTGGAGGTGCTGCTGATCCATCCCGGCGGTCCCTTCTGGGCGAACAGACATGAAGGCGCGTGGATGATCCCCAAGGGACTGATCGAGGCCGGAGAGACGCCCGCGGCGGCTGCATTGCGCGAGTTCGAGGAGGAGCTCGGCATCCGCCCCGCCGGATCGCCGGTGCCGCTGTGCCGCATCCGCCAGGCCGGCGGCAAATGGGTCGAGGCCTTCGCGCTCGAAGGCGATCTCGACGTCGCCGAAGTCCGCAGCAACGGCTTCGAGATCGAATGGCCGCCGCGCTCGGGCCGGCGCCAGGCATTTCCCGAGGTCGACCGCGCCGGCTGGTTCAGCCTTGCCGAGGCGCGCGCGATGATCCTGCCGAGCCAGCGCCCGATCCTCGACGCGCTGGAGCGCCTCAGCGCCTGAGCGCGCGGACGAAATCGAGGTCGGCGGGCTTGTCGACGTCCACCGCCGCCAGACCGTCGCGTGCCTCCACCACCGAGGCGCGGACGCCACAGGCGGCGCCCAGCCGGGCCAGCGCCTCGGCGAGCGACAGGCGCCCGGTGACGTAGCGGAGCAGCATGCCCGCCCCCAGCCGCCGCACGATCCGCCACGGCCGCTTGCGGTCGCGCTCCACCGTCTGCCAGAGGTCGATCGCCGCCCCCGCCGCCGGGGTCGCCAGATGGAAGAGGTTGCAGCCGGACCATTCACCGTCGGCGAAGCGCAGATAGGTGCGCCTCGTACCGGCAGCGTCCCGCTCGATCGTCTCGCGACGGGCGAGCAGCGCGGCGACGTCGGCGCCGGGGGGCACGTCGTCCAGGAACTGGCGCACCCATTGCGGCTCGAGCAGCGCATGGTCGGCGGTCGTCACCAAGAGCGGGGCGCCGAGCTGGTCGAGTCCTTGCCGCGTGCTGAGGCTAGGGCCACCCGCCGCTTCAAGCACTTCCGCGCCGAGCGCCGTCGCATGGACCTTCACTGCATCGCCCGATGCCGAAACCGCGATCCGCGCCGCCCCCGCCTCGCGCAGCGCAGCGACCACATGCGCGAGCATGGTCTCGCCGCCGATCGGGATCAGCGCCTTGTCGGAGACGCCGGCATAGTCCGCCACCGGATCGGCACCGCCGCGCGATCCGGCCAGCACCAGCGCATTGAAGCTCATCGTGCGGGCGATATACGCGTCCCGCGCCACACCCGCCAGAGCACGCCGGGCGCGGCGAGGATCGGATGCCGCTCGCGCCACGGCGTCAGCGGCAAGTGGACGCCGGTGTGGCGCTCGAGCTTCCACAGCGCGTAGCGGGTCGCGCCCTCGAAAGTGAAGGCGGCCTTGACCAGCCGCGCGACATTGAGCGGCTTGCCGGCCCGCCGGCGGGCGCGCCACGCGCGAGTCACCGCGCGGCGCATGGTAGCCGGCACCGACGGCACCAGCACGTCACCATCGCGCGCGTGACCGATGCCTGCCGCATCCCAGGCGAGCGGCAGCAGCCTGTCGTAACGTTCGGGATGATAGGCGAGGATCTGACGCTCGCGCCCGGGCCGCTCGACGCGGAACTCGGCGGTGTAGGTCTGGCGGAACAATGCGCTCCAATAATCGGCCGCTTCGCCGCTCTCGGGGCCCAGCACGGCCGCGAAACGCGCCGCGGTCGTCACCGCCGCCGCCACTGCCTCGATCACCCGCCGCGCTACCGCCGCGTCCGCCGCCCAGACGAGCGCGGCCGGCTGGGTGAAGCGCGCCCAGATGGTGGTATCGAGCGACCGGCCCTCGACCGCGGTGCGGAAGGTGTCGATCGGCATGGTCGCCACCTTGGCGCGGATCATCCGTGTGCCGACCGGGGTCTCCACATAGCTCACGTCCGGCCACAGCCAGCGCGTGGCGAGCGCGCGCAGGCCGCGGCTCCGGATGCCGTCGGTCAGCACGTAGAAATCGAGCACGCCGTCGAAGTCGCCGGTCCGCAGCACCGATCCGTAGAACAGCACCGCCAGCACGCCCGGCTTGTGCGCAAGTGCGGCCGCCGCGGCACTCACCTCGGCAGGGACCGGAGCGTTCAGCTCCTCGGCAATGACCTCGACGAGCGGCGCGTTCACGGCACCGCGAACTGCAGCGGCTCGCCGGCGCGGATCGCGAGCTCGCCGCCGCGATACTGCTCGCCGTCGAGCACGAAATCGCCGTCCAGCGTCAGCTCGAACGGCCCCGGATCGGCGCGGTGATAGCCCCAGTCGTCGAGCCAAGCCGCCTCCGACCCCATCAGCAGCGGCCCGAAGGCGACCAGCGGCTTGGCGGGCGGTGCGTCGACCGCGAGGCCCTTGAGGCCGGGGCGCGGCCGGCCGAACGGCTTGAGGCCGAGCGGCATCCGCTCCAGCGTCGACAGGAACAGGATGTAGAAGGAGCGGTCGACCTCGAACCCGTCCTCGCGGCGGATGCGCATCCGATCGCCGCGGCGCCAGGCGTTGCCGGCGCCGCCGAACAGCGTCTGCGCGATGCTCCAGGCGAGCGACAAGCCGACCGCGACGCCGTTGAAGGCGCCCCATTTGTGCGTGCGCTGGGCAAGCTCGGTCGCGCGCACGAAGCCGCCGGCACCGAACAGGAAGCCGCGCAATGCCGGCTCCGACGTGCCGATCCGCTCGATCTCGATCGGCGCGCGCGTGGCGAACCGCTCGGCACGCGCCGCCTCCAGCGCCGCCTCCACCGTCCATTCCTCAGGGATGCCGAGGTCGTAGGCGAGTGCATTGGTCTTGCCCGACGGGATCACCGCGAGCTTCGGCATGTCGTCGAACACCTTGGCCGCCGCGGTGATCACGTCGCGGACGGTGCCGTCGCCGCCGTCGACGATCAGCAGGTTGACGCCCTCGGCCGCGAAGTCGACCAGCGTCCGCTCGAGCGCGACGCGCGTGCGCGGCGAGGCGTAGAATACGTCGTCGGTGCCCTCGAACTGGAGGCCGTTCTTGTGGTTGCGGTGCGCCCGCGCATTGGCGATCACGCCAGCGCGAATCTCGTCCGCGGGGCGCAGCCGGCGGGCACGGACTGCCGCGCCGCCCGGCCAGGGCAGCACCACGCCCGTCTCACCCCGGGTGCGGGCGAGCTTCGGCGCGGTATCGGCCACCGGCTTTTGCCGCAACGGATCAAAAAACTGGCGCAAAACAGTTCCCCGTTTCCACAGACATCTATACGTCACATTAGTTTCATTGGGCCGTAATGAGACCCGAGTAAGGCGCGAAATGGGAATTTGTTGTCATTTGACAACGGTCCGCCGCAAAAAATGCGGCCGGTGCCGCCAATCCCGCTACGTCAGCGGCTGTAGCGCATCTTGATACGGACGGTGCGGCGATCCGCCGACACCGGGAAGCGGACCGCCCGGAACGACGGGACGCCCAGCGTCGTCGGCGCATCGTTGGAGAAGCCGAAACCTTCCTTCACCGAGAACAGCGTGCGGTTGAAGTCATGATCGCCGTTCTCGTCGTGATAGATGGCGATGGCGTAATAGCCGGGCTTCAGCCAGAAGCAGGCGCGCGTCGTCCCGGCGGCGGCCGGAACGCGCTGGCGCAGCAGCTTGCCGCCCTTGGCGAGGAAGCGGCCCGAATCGTCGGGGTAGACGGTGAACGCCACTTCGCCGGCGCCGTTGCGGACGTCGGTCGCCACCACGTCGAGCTGGATCGCTCCGCCGCCCGGCTGGCCGGCGCAGGCCGCCTCGGCCACGGCCGGGGCAAGCATCGAAAGCGCGATCGCCGCAGCGGCGGCGGCAGCATTCCGGGTCATCGGACACAACTCCATCCATGCGAACACGGACGCACGAACCGCGCCCGCATGCCCTTTCCCCCAAGGTTCCGGCGGGAAATGTGCACTTTTAAGGCGATCACAAGGCCTTTGTATCTTTATGCGTCAGCGTTCCGGCCGGTCCTAGGGTCCAAACCCATAAACGGCAGTGGCCGTGACGGAGCGGATTTTGGTGCAGGGCTAGGAGTGAGGAAGGAGCGATGCGGATAGCATCGTGACTGACGAGCGACGACGCCATGCGCCAAAATCCGCCCGTCCCTCCGGGCGATCACGGTCGTTGCCGTTTATGGGTTTGGACCCTAAGCAGCCGCATCGTCGCGATTCCGAGGAGGAGCGCGATCACCAGCGAGTTCGCCACCACCGCGATCGCCACGCCGATCACGCCATATCGGTCGTCGAGCAGGAAGGCGACGGCGAACAGCACCGCCGCCGCGATCAGCCGCACGACGAAGGTCAGGCCGGAGCGGTTGGCGGCGAGCAGTAGCGGCTCGAAGCCGACGATCATCAGGTCGATGCAGCCGGCCGCCGCCAGCCAGATCAGGATCGGGTAGCCGCGCGCGAACGCGCTGCCGCCCATCAGCGTCAGCACCGGCTTGCCCGCCACGACGATGATCACGAACACGACGGCGGCGATGATGCTGGTCATCAGGAACGAGCGCCCGATCAGCCCGCCGACCCGGTGCATCCCGCCGGTGCCGACCGCGCGGACGATCTCCGGAAAGGCGGCGCGGGCGAGCAGCTGCGAGAATTTGGTGAGCGCCTGGGCAAGCTGCAGCGCCAGCCGGAAGGCGCCGGCCGAGGCGGTGCCGGCGATGCCGCCGACCAGCAGCAGCGGCACCTGCTTGCTCGACAGGCCGAGCGTCGAATTGGCGTTGGTGCTGAGCGCGAAGCGGACGATGCCCGGATGCTCGCGGATCACGCCCTTGAGGCTGCCGCCGCGCTTCAGCAGCTGGAGGTCGCCGGTCCGCGCGAGCAGGACCCAATAGGCGGCCGCGGTCAGCACCTCGGCCAGCGCCCAGGCGACCAGGAAGCCGCTGACGGTCGGCTTGATCACCACCGCCAGCGCCGCACCGACCAGCCTGACGAGCGGCGTCACGCTGTCCGCCAGCGCCGCCAGCGAGAAGCGGTCGCGCATCCTCAGCACGCCGAGCGGGGTCGAGCGGATCGAGAGGAGCTGGGCGACGGTGAACAACATGGTGGCGCGCGCATGCACCTCCCTCACCCCCAGGGCCTCGCCCCAGTTGTAGATGATCACCGCCGCCAGCAGCGTCCCCGCCACCGCGCTGCCCAGGTCGAGCAATCCGCAGGCGCGCACCAGCTTGGACAGCCGCGCTTCGTCGCCCGAATGGACATAGGCGGTGCCGTATTGGACGATGATCTGCCAGGTCTGGAAGCCGACCAGGGTCGCCAGCGCCTGCGAGGCGCCGACGATCAGCGCGAACCGGCCGAAGTTGCTGACGCCCAGCGTGCGGGTGACGATGGCGATGTAGACGAGCGAGAGCACCGCCAGCACGCCGCGGCTGGCCAGCATCCAGCTCAAGTTGCGGGCGATCGCCCGCACGCCGCCGCTCACGCCGCGTTCCTCCGGTCCAGCGGGTCCTCGGGTCACGCGAGCCAGCTGACGATCTCGCGCCCGCGTGCCCGGACGACCATCGCCTGGATCAGCCGGACGAGATGGACGACGAGCGACAATGCGGTCCACGCCGCGACCGCGATGATGCCCCAGTCGGGCCGCCCGATGACCAGGAAAGCGAACAGGATCACCATGTTCGGGTTGCGCCGCGCGGTGACCAGCCGGAACTGACTGTCGAACCGCTCCCACACATGGATGTGCATCCCGAAGCGCGCGATGAACGCGCCCTCGATCAGCCGCTGCGCGACATAGCCGAACAGGATGGTGCCGATCACGATCCAGAAGGTCCGGTCGTCGAGCGGCCGGCCATAGACCGCGCAGCCCGCCGCCCATGCCCACCACCAGAAGGGCGGATGGACGAGGTCGACGCCGTGATCCCAGGCGTTGCCGAGCGCCGAGGAGGTGATGGTGCAGCGCGCGAGCTTGCCGTCGACGGTGTCGAGCACCATGAAGATCAGGCCGACCGCCAGGCCGCTCCAGAACCAGCCGTGCCAGAAGGCGATGGTGGCGATGATGCACAGCACGCTGCCGATCGCCGTCACCTGGTTGGGCGAGATGCCGAGCCGCGCCGCCAGCCGGGTCAGCGCGAACGCCCATTCCGGCCAGAGATATTTGGTGAGGATGTCGGTGACGCCCTTGTAGGCGCCGGCATAGCTCGCCCGCTCGATCGCGCGGACGTTCTCGGGCACCAGCCGCTCGGCGAAGGGCCGTTCGCGCTTGCGCAGCGCCTCGTTGAACAGCCCCTCCTCCGCCTCGGCCGCGATCACATCGAGCCCGGCATCGGGCGCGAGCGGCGCATCCGCGGACATCGCCGCCAGCACCGCCCCGCGCTGCGCCGCGTTGGCGACATGCGCGAGCACCGGCACGCCCTCGCGCGTGACGACGGTACCCGGGCGGCGCTTGAGATGCGCCATCCAGATCGGATCGAACACGAAATCGAGGTTGGCGACGATCGCGCCGTGCGCCGGATCACCCTGCAGCGGCAGCTGCTGCGCGAGCGCGATCCGCCGCAGCCGCTCGCTCGCGGTCATGCCCCAGATCCGCGTCGGATTGTCGCCCCAGGGCACGACCACCGGCTGGGGTGCGGTCACATCATCCTTCATCGGTCATTCCGATAGCCGAACACGGGGTCGTCGCGATAGCGCCTGTTGCGCGGTTCAGCGCAACGCGGCCAGCACTTCGGCCGCCGCCCGCCGAGGCGCCGCGCCGCTGGCGTCGCCCAGCACCTCCGCAGCGAAGGCGCGCTGCACCGCCGCGTAGCGCTCATGCTCGCGAGGGGCCCGTTCGAGCGCGGCTGCCAACGCGTCGATATCGTCGACGACGTCGCCCGCCTGCCACATGTCGTAGACGCTATCGCCCTGCCACGCGACGCCATGCGCGTTGAGGAAGACGCACGGCCGCGGCCGCATCAGGAACTCCACGACCTGGCTCGACGTATCGCCGAGATAGATGTCGGCCGCCGCGGTGTAGCTGCCGTCGACCATCGCGAAGCTGTCGAGGTCGCAATGCACGTCGCCCCGTCCTGCCAGCTCGGCGCAGAGCGTCCGCACCTCCGGGGCGCGCTCGACCAGCCGCTGGTGCGGCGCGAAGATCAGGTTGTAGCGGCCCGACGCGATCACCCGGCGCACCACCTCCTCGCCCCACCGCCACCAGGACGATCGGTGCTGCTGCCAGTGCGGCGTGTAGAGCAGCACCGGCCGCGGCTCGGCGAAGCGGAGGTCCGCGGCTTGGGCGTGGCGGAAGCCCGCCTTCATGTAGCCGAGCGCGAGGATACGGTCGGCATCGACGCCGAAGCTCGCCAGCGTGGCACGCTCGCGCTCGGAGGCGACGAAGGTCAGCCAGGCCGACTTGCGGCGGCGGTCGGAATAGGCGGACATCGATCCCGCCCCGTGCAGCGTCTTGATGAAGCGGGTCCGGAGCGGCAGCAGCGTCGGCAGCCACAGGCTGGTCTGCTCGGCGCACACCGCCACCGGCGTCCGGGCCAGCGCCGGCGCGAGGCGGGCGAGCGTCAGAAGCTTGGGCGGGAGCGGCGGATTGCGCCCGTCGTCATAGCCGTGAAGCGTGCGAAACCCCGGCGCGCGGCGCAGGCGAACTCCGGTCGTCCCCATCTCGGCCAGCCAGCGGCCGAGCAGCTCCTCATGGACCGAAGTCGCAATCCATGCGTCGATCGGCAGCTCCGGCGCAGCGCGCGCCAGCTCCTCCAGGATGGGATAGAGGTGCGGGATCAGCAGCGTCTCGCCGAGGAACAGGAACGCGACCTCGGCCTTTCCCGGGGCCTTCACTGGCCGCCCCGCCCGCTCCATCCGGCGATGTCCTCGGGCCGGTCGATCTCCTGCCACAGCGCGCGGTCCGTCTCGATTGCGCCGACGCCGACGGTCTGGGCAAGCCGGGCGACCACCGCATGATGGTAGGAATTGAGCCCTCCGGGGGCAGCGATCACCCGCTCCAGCGCGTCCGGATAGGCATCGCCGCCCGCCGACAGGATCACCCCCAGCGAGCGGTGCGTCGCGACATCCGGCGGCAGGTCCTTGGCCACCGCGCAGATCTCGCCGTTCGCGACCGTCACCAGCATGTCGTCGAGCGCCGGCTCGCCGAGCCGCTCGACCAACAGGTTGACGCCGCTCGCGGTGCGGGCGACCGCATCGGCGATCAGCGGCGGATCGAACACCGTGTCGCCGTTCATCAGGCAGAAGGGCTCGCGAAGATGCTCGCGCGCCATCCACACGCTGCCGATGCTGCTCGCCACCGACCAGAAGGGGTTGAACACGAACTCGACCGGCAGCGGTGGCGGCGTGCGCTGGAGGTGCGCGATGATCTGCCGATAGCGATAGCCGCCGACGATCACCGCCTTGGTCAGGCCGGCCACCGCCAGCGCCTCGAGCTGGCGGTCGAGGATGCTCCGCCCCTCGACCTCGATCAGGCATTTCGGCATCTCCTGCGTGAGCGGCAGCAGGCGGGAGCCGATGCCGGCACTCAGGATCACGCCAATCATGGCCGCCCAGATAGCGCGGCCCGGCGCGTTCGCCAGTATATTTTCTGCTGCCGAACCATGGTGCGCGGGATTCGGAGGAGCTAGGGCGAAGCTTCATCCTGCCCGGGGGAACTGCATTGGACAGCGCGACGGAGAGCGGGAACAAGCTCTCGATCTTCGACCTCGACCGCACGCTGACGCGGCTGCCGACCTATTCGCCCTATCTGCTGCACGCCGCCCGCACGGTGGCGCCGTGGCGCCTGCTGCTGGTGCCGGCCGCGGCGGCGGCGACGGCGGCGTACAAGGCCGGGCTGATCGACCGCAAGCGCACCAAGGAGCTGATGCACCAGCTGCTGCTCGGTCCACGCTTGAGCGCCGAGGCGCACGAGCGCGCGACCGCGCCGTTCCTGGCGCGGCTCCTCGCCGGCGGATTCCGCCCCGCCGCGCTCGAGCAGCTCGCCGCCGACCGCGCCGAGGGCCGCCGCCTGATCCTCGCCACCGCCGCGCCCGACCATTATGCGCACCGCATCGCCGAGAGCCTCGGCATGGAGGCGGCGCTCGCCACCAAAGTGCGCCGCGAAGGTGACCAGCTCACCCACAGGATCGACGGCGACAATTATCGTGGCGTCGCCAAGCTGCAGGCGATCGAGGCGTGGATCGCCGAGCAGTCGCTCGATCGCGACCAGCTCCATGTCCGCTTCTATTCGGACAATCTGACCGACGTCCCCACCTTTGAGTGGGCGGACGAGGCGATCGCGGTCAATCCTGGGGCAAAGCTGCGCCGGATCGCACGCGAGCGGGGCTGGCGGACGGTCGCATGGTGAGGATCGCGAGGCCGACGGCCGCCAGCGCCGCGACGACCCACCACGCCGCATAGCCGGACCAGACGCTCCACCCCAGCCATTCGCTCGGCAGCGTGCGGAGCTGGCCGCCGAGGAACCGCTCGCGGATCACGTCGCTCCACAAGGGGAAGGGTTCGCGCCCGCCCGACATGATCTCCGCCGAGGCGATGATGCTGTTGAGCGCGACCGAGCCGGCCAGCACCGCCAGCAGCAGCGCCTTCGACCAGCTGCGCGCCATGCCCCAGAGCGGCGCGAGACCGAGCGCCAGCAGACCGATCATCGGCACCACATGGCGCGGCCCGGTCGAGTTGCCGCCGTCCCAATAGACGTAGGACGCATTGTAGAGGACCGTTAGCAGCGCCACCGCCAGCGCCAGCACGCCGATGTCGCGCATGCTCCGCCGCCGGAGCATCAGCGTGCAGCCGATCACGGCGGGAACGAGGATCGGCGCCACCCACACCAGCCCGCGCCGATCGCCGACGAGGATTTCGAACAGCGCCGCCGGCTTCGGATAAGTGAGGCCGAACAGGCCCTGCTGCATCCCCTCGAACCCGACCACGCCCTGATAGCCGAGGCGGAACGGGGTGTGGAACGCGAACAGATTGTAGCCGACGAGCACGAGAAGCGCGGCGCCTCCGCCCGCCATGGCAGCAATAATGAGACCGGCCGGAAAGCCATAGCGCCGCAGCCGCCACAAGGCCCACAGCCCGATCGCCACGCCGCCGATCGCCGCCGCATGGTCGATCACCACCGCCCAGCCGAGCGCCAGCCCGGCCAGCAGCGCGAGTTTGGTCGACGGCCGCTCACCGTAGCTTCCGCGCCACACCGCCCAGGCCGCCACGACATAAAGCGCCGCCACCGGCGCATGGCCGAACAGGGTCGTCGACCACCCCCAGATCGGCGTGCCGAGCGCGAATCCGATCGCCGCGAACACCCCCGCCGCCGCGCTCCCGCCGAGCACGCGCCCCCAGTCGAACAGCGCCAGCGCGGCCAGCGCCGTCAGCAGCGCGACGCTGGTGGCGACCGCCAGCCGCAGTCGCAGCCGCAGGAACCGCTCGAACCCGACATCGTAGAGCTGAAGGCGCAGGTCATGCGCCTGCTGCCCGGTCGCGGCGTCGGCGAAGGCCACCGCCGGCAACGCCATCAGCGTCATCCCCGGCGCCTTGTCGAGGTAGAAATGATCGCCGAACCGCGCCTTGTCGATCGTCAGCGCCTGATATTCGTCGATGGTGGCATCGCCCTGCTCGACGATCGACAACGCCGCGAACAGCCGCGTCGCATGGTTAGGGTTCCACTCCCACGATCCGAACCAGACGCACGAGAGCCACACGAGCGCGAACAACAGCGCCGCGGTGACGCGCAGGCGAGCACGATCGCCGCCCCCTATCGATGCCGCGGTCTCCATCCCCCCTCTAGGACATCACGGCATGGGGGGCTTCGATCAGCGATCGGTATAGGCGCTGTCGGCCTGCGCCTTGGCGCGGCGCTCCTGACGAGCCCGCGTCGCTCCCGTCACGAAGCAGCCGGTCTGGCCGCCCGGGCCGACCGTCGAGCAACTGCCCGTGCCCGTCGCGCCGGTCGCGAGCACGTCGTCGACCTTGGTCGACCAGGCCTGGTACTCCGGCTTGATCTCGGGCTCGCGCAGCTCCTTGGGCACGCGGAACTGCTCGCCGGCGTCGCGGCGCTGGCACACGACGATCTCCTGCCCGTCCTTGTTGGTCGGACATTTCTGGTCGCCGTAGAGGATGACCACGCCGTTGACCGGCGCGTCCTGCGCGAACGCGGGAACGGCGGCGAACAGGCCGATCACGGGCAACAGCAGCTTCATCGCAGCCATAGTCTCAAATCCTCTTCGCCACGGCAATCGCCGCCCGGCAGCCCAGCCTGATCAGGCCACTCATCACCGGATAGGCCGGCGCCATCTCCGCCCCGCTGGCGAGCGCGGTGTCGCGGTGCTCGATCTCCTCGTCGCGGAAGCGCGCGACCGCCTCGGAGAGTTCCGGATCGCTGTCGCCGAGCTCGTCGAGCTGCTGCTGGTAGTGGCGGTCGATCTCGGTCTCGACCGCGACGGTGCAGGCCATCGCCGCCTCCGGCCCGATCGCCGCGGTGACCGCGCCCAGCGCGAAGCCGGCGACGTTCCAGAACGGCTGGAGCGCGGTCGGCCGCACCCCGCGCCTGGCGATCAGCGCGTCGAAGAAGGCGCGGTGGCGCTCCTCCTGCCCCGCCATCGCCGCGATCTTGCGCGCGGCGGGCGTGCGGTCGCCCATCACCGCGAGCTGGCCCTGGTAGATGCGGGTCGCGCCATATTCGCCGGCCTGATCGACGCGGATCATCGACGCGACGTCGCTGCGCCGGTCGCCGGGAAGGGCTCGTCCTGTCACCGCCTGCTCCATGCCAGCGCCCAGATGGCGATCGCACCGGCGATTGAGAAGATGGCATTGTACCCGGCGAGCGAAATTCCGAACAACGTCCATTGCGCGACGTCGCAGCGGATCACCGGCGCGTTCATGATCGCGTCGAGCGTCGCCTGGATGTCGCCGTTCGAATGGATCGTCGACGTGCAGGCGGTGATGCCCTGCCACCAGTGATATTCGACGCCGGCGTGGAACACGCCAATCAGGCCGCTGATCGCGATCGCAATGCCGGCGAGCGTCACCAGGAACCGGCGCAGCGGAACCGGCGCCGGGAAGGCGATCAGCGCGAGCGGGATCGCCGCCATATGCGGCCAGCGCTGCCACCAGCACATCTCGCACGGCACCAGCTTGCCGAGCAGCTCCGATCCGAACGCGCCGGCGAGCAGCGCCGCCGAGACGAGCAGCGCCAGCAGATTGGCGGTGACCAGCTTCGAGCGCATGGAGGAACCGATCAGCGCCTGCGCGGCGCCACCGCCGCCACCTTCTGCGGCGCGACGGTCGACAGGCGCGCGATCGTCTTCACGGCATAGTCGAGCTGGAAGTCCTTGACCCCCTTCTTCTCCAACGCCTCGGCCGTGGCGGCGAAGCGGGGATCCTCGACGGTGTCCTCCTCGAGGACCTTGTTGTCGACCTTGGCCTCGTTGATCAGGTGCCGGCGCAGGTCCGCCTCGCGGAACACCGGCCGCGTCTTGTAGTCGGCGTCACTGAGCTGCGGCACGGTGATGTCGGGCTCGATCCCGCCCTCCTGCACCGACCGGCCCGAGGGGGTGTAGTAGCGCGCCGTGGTCAGCCGCAGCGCCGAATTGGCCGACAGCGGCAGCAGCGTCTGCACCGATCCCTTGCCGAAGCTGCGCTCGCCCATCACCAGCGCGCGGTGATGGTCCTGCAGCGCGCCCGCCACGATCTCCGAGGCGGAGGCGGTGCCCGAATCGGTGAGCACGATCACCGGCAGGCCGCGGGCGAGGTCGCCGGGCTTGGCGTAATAGCGCTCGATGTCGGTCTTCTCGCGGCCGCGCTGGGAGACGATCTCGCCATGGTCGAGGAAGGCGTCGCTGACCTCGATCGCTTGGGTCAGCAGGCCGCCGCCGTTGTCGCGCAGGTCGACGATATAGCCGGTCGGGGCATGGCCGAGCGACTTCTCGATCGACATGATCGCCGCCCGAGTGTCGGCGCCGGTGTTGGCGGAGAAGGTGTTGATGTTGATGACGCCGACGCCGTCCTTCACTTCCCACTTCACCGGCTTCTGGATGATGCGCTCGCGCACCAGCGTGAAGTCGAGCGGCTTGTCGCGGCCGGGGCGGACGACGGTGATCGACACCTTGGTGCCGGGCTCGCCGCGCATCCCCTCGATCGCCTCGTCGAGGGTCTGGCCGTAGATGAGCTGGCCGTTGATGTGGGTGATATAGTCACCCGCCTTGATCCCGGCGCGCCAGGCGGGGGTATCCTCGGTCGGCGCGATCACCTTGACCGCGCCGTCCTCCGACGTGACGGTGAGGCCGAGGCCGCCGTAATTGCCCTCGGTCTGGATCTTCATGTTGTCGAAGTCGAGCGCGTCGACATAGCTCGAATGCGGATCGAGCGCGGCGAGCATCCCCTGGATCGCGCCCTTGACCAGGGTCTTGTCGTCGACCTTGTCGACGTAGTCGGCCTTCACGCGATTGTAGATGTCCATGAACACGTCGAGCTCGCGATAGGCGCCGGTATCGACCTCCGCCATGGCGGCAGTGGTGACGGGAACCAGCGCGAGCGTGCCGACGATCGCGGAAGCGCGGAGAAGAGAGCTAAGCATACGGGCCATCGGGCATCAGTCCTGCGGAGTTATTCTCAGGCTAGCGGTTTTGGAAGGGCCACGCAAAGCTTTGCTCTGTCGGATCGCGCCTGACCGTGTCAGCTGATCAGCTGGGCGAGATCGACCGGCGTTCCCTTGCGGCGCAGCTCGACCGAGATGCGCGCGTCGCCCGCGCCCGCGCGGCCGAGCGGAGCGCCCTGCGCGACTCGATCGCCGCGCTTGACGGCGACGGCGGCAAGCCCGGTGATCGCGCTGGTCCAGCCGTTGCCGTGATCGATGATCACGACGGTCCGGTAATCGCGGAAGCGGCGGGCGAACAGCACCTGGCCGGCGGCCGGTGCGGCGACCGCGGCGCCGGGCACGACGGCCAGCGTCAGGCCGCGCGAGCGCACGCCCGCGCTCGAGAGCTCGCCAAGTCCTTCGACCACGCGGCCGGCGGCGGGCAGCCGATAGGGCGGCACCGCGAAACGCGCCGGCGCCTGTGATTCCCCCGCCTTGGCCGGGCGCGGCAGCGGGCCCGGCAGGGCGGCGAGCGCGGCGGCGGTCTCGGCCGCGGTGCCCGATTCCTCGATCTGATCGACCAGATCGCGCGCCCGCTCGCCGAGCGCGATCGCGCGGTCGCTCTCGAACATCGCGCTGCGATCGAGGTTGCGGCTCCTCAGGCGATGCTCTCCCTCCATGCGCACCAGCGCCAGCCGCTCGGAGCGGAGGCTGGCGTGACCGTCGCGCAAGGTGGCGGCGGCGAGCGCGGCATTGGCGCGCAGCTTGCGGGAACGGGCGATCTCGGCGCGGACCGCCTCGGTGCGCTGGCGGACGACCGGCACCATCGTGCCGAGCACCGCGCGGACATGGACGATGTCGCTCATCGATCCGGGCTGGACCAGCGCCACCGCGGCCGGGCGCCGGGCCAGCGACTGCAGCGCCGCGACCAGCCGCTCGATCGGCGCCTGGCGCTCGGCGAGACGCTTGCGCTGCTCCGTGATCAGGCCGTCGACCAGCGTGACGCGAGCCCGTGCCGCGACGATCTTCGCCTCGGCCGCCTTGATCCGCTCGGCGACGGCGGCTTCCTGGGCGCGCGCCTTGGCCGCCTCGTCCCGCTCGGTCGCGGCCGCGCGTTCGAGCGCGCGTGACCGCGCCTCAGCGGCGGCGGCTTCGGCATTGGCCGCCTTGAGCTCCGCGCGCCGGTCGGGCGGCGCCGGGGCGGCGGCAACCAGCGCGAGCGGGAGCAGGACGAGCCGCCGCACCGTCAGCCCTCGCGATGATAGGGATGGCCGGCGAGGATGCTGGTTGCGCGGAACAGCTGCTCCGCGAGCATCGCCCGCGCCATCAGATGCGGCCAGGTGAGCCGGCCGAACGACAGGAGCAGGTCAGCACGGGCGCGCTCGGCATCGTCGAAGCCGTCGGCGGCGCCGATCATGAAGCGCGTCTCCCTCACCCCATCGTCGCGCCAGCGGCCGAGCCGCTCGGCGAATGCCTTCGATCCCATCAGCTCGCCGGTCTCGTCGAGCATGACGATCCTCGCCCCGTCCGCCGCCGGCACCCTGCCGCCCTTATCGGGCAGCTCGGTCACCTTCGTCGGCCAGGCGATACGCGCGAGATAGCGCTCGACGAGCTCAGCCTCGGGGCCGCGGCCGATGCGGCCCCGCGCGACGATGTGCAGCAGCAATGCGGCGTCAGTTGACCGACGGCGGAGCGTCGCCGAACGCCCACATCCGCTCGAGATTGTAGAAGCTGCGCACCTCGGGGCGGAACAGGTGGACGATGACGTCGCCCGCGTCGATCAGCACCCAATCGGCGTTGGGCAGCCCCTCGACGCGCGCGGAGCGGCCGAACTCGGCCTTGATCTTCTCGGCGAGCTTGTTCGCCATCGACGCGACCTGACGGGTCGAGCGCCCGGAGGCGACGACCATATGGTCGGCGATGCTGCTCTTGCCCGCGAGCGGGATCGAGACGGTGTCGACCGCCTGATCGTCGTCGAGGCTCGCCAGCACGAGCCGATGGAGCGCCTCGACGCTGTCGGCATCGGGCGAACGCTGGACTTGGGGGTTGGTGGCCAAGGGAACTCCTGGGGTTACGGGATGCCCGCACGCGACCGGCGGTGACGGGAATAGCGGCGATGCCAGGCGGGATCGGCGGCCCGAAGCCGCGTCGCCGAAGTCGGATCGGGGCGGAAGCGCAGAAGCACGAGCGCCGGCAATCTCCATCCGGTCCAATTTAGTGCCTGGCGCGCGGGCTTCAATGAGCGCCGCAGCCAACCCATCGCCGGACCTGCATGGGCATCCCTATCATACCCCGGACGCGCGATCACCGCAATCGGGACCAGATGGGCTATATGCCGCCAGCGCTCCCAGCGGTGAAAGGTGGCGAGATTGTCCGCCCCCATCAGCCAGATGAAGTCGTGCTTCGGGTACAGGCGCACCAGCTTGGCCAGCGTATCGGCGGTGTAGCGGGTCTTGAGCCGCCGCTCGATGCCGGTGACGCGGATCGGCGCATGCCGGGCCATGGCGCGGGCGGAGGCCATCCGCGCGGCGAAGGGCGCCATGTCGCTCGCCCCCTCCTTGAGCGGATTGCCCGGCGACACCAGCCACCACACCTCGTCCAGCCCCAGCGCGCGCAGGGCATGGAGCGAGATCGCGCGATGCCCGCGATGCGCCGGGTTGAACGACCCGCCGAGGAGGCCGATGCGGCTCATGGACGAGCCTGCCGCCGCGCGCCGTGGATCACCCGCAGGATGCGGACATGGTCCGTCTCGATGCGGTAGAAAATGAGATAGGGCGTGTCGGCCACGCGCCATTTGCGCCGATCGCCGCGCGCCGTTACGGGGCCGGCCTTCGGCAAGTCCCCCAGCAGTCGGGTGGCCGCAAAAATCCGCGCGACGATCGTTTCCGCCACGGGCGGGTGGACTGCACGATAATGGCGATCGATCGCTTCGAGATCACGCCGCGCAAGCGCGGCGAACCGTATCTCGCTCACTCGGCGGCTTCACCGCGATGACGGGCCTCGAACCAGGCTTCCATCTGCTCCTGGGTGAAGAATTCGCCGCGATCGATCTGCCGTTCGGCTTCGTCGAGCGAGGCGAGGAACTCGGCTTCCTCTTCCACGAACTGCTCGACCGCGCGCGCAACGATCCATGCGCGCGAGCGATCGAGCCGTTCCGCCAGCTTGTCGAGCTTGACGGCAGTCTCTGCGGCGATACGGCCCGAAACGACGGCGGAATGGGTCATGTATCGAATGTATACATGCCGCACCCATCCCGCAATGCCGGGTCAGCGCCCCGACGGCGGCGCGGTGATGGCGCCACCCTTGCGATACTCGCCCTGGCGCTCGATCATCCAGCCCGGATATTCGGGCGGAAGCGCGCTGGCGGCGTCGAGCGCGGCGACCTCATCGGCACTCAGCACGACATCGACCGCGGCAAGGTTGTCGGCGAGCTGGTCGGGCCGCTTGGCGCCGACGATCACGCTGGTCACCTCGGGCCGCTGCAGCAGCCAGGCGAGCGCGATCTGCGCCATCGAACGCCCGTGCGCCTCGGCGATCGGCGCCATCGCGTCGAGCACCTTGTCGCCGCGTGGCCCATCGACCGGCGGGAAGGCGAAGCCGGCGCGGCGGCCCTCACCGCCGTTGCGGTACTTGCCCGACAGGAAGCCGCCGGCGAGCGGACTCCACACCATCAGCCCCAGCCCCTCGGAGGCGACCATCGGCCCGATCTCGCGCTCGAGGTCGCGGCCGGCGAGTGTGTAATAGGCCTGGACCGACTGGAACCGCGCTAGGTCCCTGCGCTCGGAGATGCCGAGCGCCTTGGCGATCTGCCACGCCGCCCAATTGGAGACGCCGACGTAGCGCACGTCGCCGGCGCGCACGAGCGTATCGAGCGCCGCCAGCGTCTCCTCGATCGGCACCGCCGGGTCCCAGCCGTGGATCTGGTAGAGGTCGATATAGTCGGTGCCGAGCCGCTTCAGGCTTTCGCGCGCCTGGGTCAGGATATGCTTGCGCGAGGTGCCGCGGTCGTTGGGCCCGGCGCCCATCGGGCCCATCACCTTGGTCGCGATCACCAGCGCATCGCGGTCGAGGCCGAGGTTCCTGATCGCCTGACCGGTGATCTGCTCCGATAGCCCTTCCGAATAGACGTTGGCGGTGTCGATGAAGTTGACCCCGGCGTCGATCGATGCCTTGACCAGCGCATCGGCGTCGGCCTGCTGGAGATCGCCGATACGGGCGAACATGCCCTGTCCGCCGAAGGTCATGGTGCCGAGGCAGAGTTCGGAGACGAACAGACCGGTGCGGCCGAGCGGTTTGTAGCGCATGCTGGATCTCCTGAGCGGGGCGGACGCCCACGCCTCAGATAGGCGACGCTACCGCCGCTTCCAGGGGATCACCCGCGAATCTGCCCCGTCCCGCGCCCGACCCATTTGTAGGTGGTGAGCCCTTCGAGCGCGACGGGCCCGCGGGCATGGAGCCGGCCGGTGGCGATGCCGATCTCCGCCCCCAGCCCGAACTCGCCGCCGTCGGCGAACTGGGTCGAGGCGTTCCACAGCACGATCGCGCTGTCGACGGCGCGCAGGAAGCTCTCGGCGGCGGCGGCATCCTCGGTCACGATCGCGTCGGTGTGGTGCGATCCGTGCGCGGCGATATGGCCCAGCGCCTCGTCGAACCCGTCGACGACGCGCACGGCGAGGATCGATTCGAGATATTCCGTATCCCAGTCGTCATCGCTCGCCGGCACGATCCGGCCATCGATCGCCCGCGCCGCCGCATCGCCGCGCAGTTCGCAGCCGGCATCGAGCAGCCTCTCGACGATCGGCGCGGGATCGGCATAGCCGCGGTCGATCAGCAGCGTCTCCGCAGCGCCGCAGATGCCGGTACGGCGCAGCTTGGCGTCGAGCACGATCCGCTCGGCCATCGCCGGATCGGCGGCGGCATGGACATAGACGTGGTTGTTGCCGTCGAGATGGGCGAGCACCGGCACCCGCGCCTCCGCCTGCACGCGCGCGACCAGCCCCTTGCCGCCGCGCGGCACCACCATGTCGATCACGCCCTCGCCCGCCAGCATCGCGCCGACCGCGGCGCGATCGGTGGTGGGGACGAGCTGCACCGCATCGCGCGGCATCCCGCCCGCCGCCAGCCCCTCGATCAGCGCGGCATGGATCGCGCGGTTGGAGCGCACCGCCTCCGATCCGCCGCGCAGGATCGCGGCGTTGCCCGCCATCGCGCACAGCGCCCCGGCGTCGGCGGTGACGTTGGGCCGGCTCTCGTAGATGATCCCGATCACCCCGATCGGCACGCGGACGCGCGACAGCTTGAGGCCGTTGGGCCGCTCGCGCTCGTCGATCACCTGCCCCACCGGATCGTCGAGCGCGGCGATCGCGGCGACGCCGTCGGCGGTCGCCTGCACCCGCGCAGGATCGAGCCGCAGCCGGTCGCGCATCGCCGGGGAGAGGTCGGCCGCCGCATCCATGTCCTCGGCATTGGCGGCCAGGATCGCGCCCTCGGCATCGCGTAGCGCCTCGGCCGCCTTGCGCAGCGCCCCGGCCTTGGCCGCGCTCGGCATTGCCGCCAGCACCGTGGCGGCGGCGCGGGCCCGGGCCCCCATCTCGGCGATCAGTTGCGTGGCGTCGGTCATCGTTCCTGCCCGCTAGCATGGCGCGGCGCGAGATGGTAGGCGGAGGCACCATGGGGGTGGACGCAGCCGGAGAAATCATCACAGGCGCGCTGCTCGGCCGTGCGGTCGAGCCGCACGCGGGCGAGAATCGCGGGGACGTGGGCCATGGCGAAGGCGGCCTCTGCCTCAACTGCGGGACCGCGCTGGTCGGGCCGCATTGCCACCGCTGCGGCCAGAGCGCACACATCCATCGATCGTTCGGCGCGATCTGGCACGAGATCCTGCACGGCGTCGTCCATTTCGAGGGCAAGCTGTGGTCGACGCTGCCCCTACTCGCCTGGCGCCCGGGCGAGCTGACGCGGCGCTACGTCCATGGCGAGCGCGCACGCTTCGTCTCGCCGATGGCGCTGTTCCTGTTCTCGATCTTCACCATGTTCGCGATGTTCCAGATCATGGGCATCTCGCCGCCGAGCGACATCAACATCGGCGGCAAGGGCGAGCTCGCGGTCGGGCTCGAGGAGGGGCACAAGCGCCTCGAGAAGGACTTGGCACAGGCGCAGAAGAACCGCGCGAAGGTGCCCGATGGCACCAAGGAGGCGGCGGCGCTCGACAAGCAGGTCGCGGATGCCCGCGAAGCGCTCGCCACGCTCGAGAAGACCGAATCGGTGCTGAAGCCGACGCTGTCGACGAGCAAGACCTCGATCCACACCGGCTGGGAGCGGCTCGATCACGGGCTGGAGAAGGCGCAGAAGCACCCGGAGCTGATGCTCTACAAGCTCCAGTCCAACAGCTACAAATTCTCCTGGCTGCTGATCCCGCTGTCGCTGCCGTTCATGTGGCTGATGTTCTTCTGGAAACGCGACTACAAGATGTACGACCACGCCGTGTTCGTGACCTATTCGCTCGCGTTCATGTCGCTGCTGTTCATCGTGCTCACCCTCGCGGGCGCGGTCGGCGTGAGCAATACCTGGCTGGGACTGGTGGGGACGGCTGTCCCGGTGATCCACCTCTACCGCCAGCTGCGCGGCGCCTATCAGCTCCGGCGCAGGACCGCGATCCTGCGCACCTTCTTCCTGCTCATGTGTATCGTGATCATCCTCACGCTGTTCCTGGTGCTGGTGATCGGGCTGGGGCTGGTCGGGTAGGCAAAACCTCCCGTTCGAACTCAACGGACGTCGTCCGGAGCGTCGGGACGCAAACCGTAGCCGATCAAGGATCGAGTTGCGAAGCGGCCCGCCGTTCCACGATCTCCGTCGTTGTCCGTGTCTCCAGCCGGCCGCCGGCGCCCCTGATCTCTAACGTCGTAACTTTCCTGCGCCGATGCGCCTGCCCTGCGGGATCGCTATCGAACGCGGTGACAACGGTTCCGGAAATATCCTCGCGCGCCCGTGCGCGAAGAGCCGCGTCGAACGTCAACGTCTCCTGATTGATCTCGGCCGCGGCAACATCGGACTGGGCCAGATCTCGACGCGCCGCGTCTGGATCGATGGTCATCTCGGCAACAAAGGCCGTGCCACCGGACCCGACCGTTTTTCTTAATGGCACGGGCCCGCGCGTCCCGCGCTCCTGGTAGGGGGCTCCGTCACGAAGATCCACGGACCGCAGATCGAACGGCTCGATCATCTGGATCACCGATTGCGGATCGCATTCGATTCGAAAAGCATTCCATGTGAAGACCCATCGCCCGCACGCCGCACGTGATAGGCCGGCCGCCTTGAGCCAGCTGTCTGCCCGTGCTTCCAGTTCCCTGCCGTTGAGCAACTGCGGTGGCCCGTGAAACGGCCTGAAGACCCGTGCGGGGAATTGCCAATTGCCCGGACGCCCCTTCCCCGCGGCGTTCTTCGGAAGGTCGTACTCCAGCTCCACGCCGGCTTCACGCACCGCAACGATACGCTCGATGATCGTATCCCGATCGGTTGAATTTCCCGACGAACCCTCGCTGCTTCGCCACGAGGATTTGCTGTCCCTCGTGATTTCATAGGCATCGCCAGCCTGAGGCACGGATTGGATCGATCCCGTCTGGGCGGCGAAGATCGGCTGAAGCAGCGCAGCAGCTATCGTTATCCACCGCGTCAACAGCCGTTCCCCCTCGCTTGTGACCATGCGCGGTCCATTCGGGCAAGTCGAGGGCCGGGCCTTACTGCGGGCACGGATACCGCTTCTTCATGATCGCATAAAAGGCGTCCCTGACGCTGATCCCGCGATCGGCCGGCGGGATGGCGTTGAACTCGCGGATCAGGTCGGTGCTGGTCAGGCCGGTGCGGCCGCGCGGCGGCGGGCAGCTGTGCGGCGGCTCGCCCGCCCGGCTCGCGGCGGCGAGGTCGGCGCGATAGGCGGCGATCACGCCCGCGATCTCGGCCTTGAGCTGCTGGAGTTCCGGTGATTCGGCCGCAGCTGCCCCCATCGCGCGCAACGCGTTGGTCCGCGCGATGAAATCGGCGACGGTCATCGGCGGTTGCTGCACCGTCGCCGATACGCCCGAAACCGGCAGCAGCAACGCCGCTACGGCAGCCCACATGAAAAACCCTCCCGCATCTTTCGATGCGGAAGGGCTATGGAGCACGGGGTCGGCCGTCAATCAGCCTGCGATCAAGCACCCCGCGGCGCGGGATTGCCGACCGGACCCTTGGGCGGCCGCCCACGCGACCGATCTGTCCAGGCTCCGGCCGGTCTTCATCTCCACCGGCTCGCTCGATCCCTTTTTCGATGAGGACATGGATTATGCGCGGCCCCACCGCGCCGCACGTCTTCCCGGATGGGCTCCATGCCTGTGATATCGTGCCGACGGCCCGGGTGAGCGCAGCCGCCCGCGCCGCCGGCCTCGCGGCGCAGCACCGCTTTCTCCATGGCTGACGAAGAACGCTCGGCGATCCTGGTTCCGCCGTCGAGCCGCTTCAGGCAATCGCCCCTCGCGGGAGCGGTCGCCCCGCCCGGTCTATCCGGTCACCCGCACCAGCCGCAGCTCGATCGTTTCGCCCGGTGGCGGCAGCTCATTGTGAGTGTCGGTGATCCAGATCAGCCGCCCGCTTCCGTCCGTGATCCGCGCCGACACCGAATAGCGCCCGCGCGCGTCGATGCGGGCGCGGGCATAGGTGAGCGAGAAGGGGATCGGCACCTGCCGCCCCTCGGTGGCGATCTCGGTCTCGGCGATCACCGGCGCCGGCGCATCCATGCGGCTGACGTCGCTGATGTGGACCTTCAGCCGGGCGTCCTGCGGCAGGGCGATACGCTCGCGATAGATCACCGTCCCGGTCAGCGTCACCTGACCGCTCGGCGCGGCCGGCACGGTCGCAATCTCCTTCGATGGCGCCGTCTGGCAGGCGACGAGGCCTGCCAGTAGCGGGATCAGCAGCGATGCTCGCCTCATCATGGACTCCTCTCCCGCCGCCGATTCAGCCGTTCGCGAAGTCGAGCTGGATCACCTTGGTCGGCGTCGCCCGGCAGTAGAAGGGCAGCGTGCGGTCCCCGTCGGGATAGGCCGCGGTCAGCGAGGCGCCGAACCGCCAGCCGCCGTTGCCGGGTTCGATCGAGACGAGCCGGTCATAGGTGAGTCGCGTCCCGCCGGTGGCGCCGATCTGGCGCGCGGCCTCGCGCAGGCAGGTCTGCACCGAGGGCCGCGATGCCGGCGGCAGCGGCGACAGGTCGGCGACCAGCGTGGCGGGCGGCCCGGCGGGGAAGGTCGCGGGCGCCTCCGGCTCGGCCGCCGCCGCTGCCGCCTCCTTCTTCCGCTTGTTCGCCGAGCTGGCGAGCAGCGCGATCAGGCCGCCGGCGACGGCGACCCCGGCGATGACGGCGCCGGTGCTCGGCCCCTTGTCGCGGTCGGGCGGATAATAGCCGCCGCCACCGCCGCCGGCCCAGCGGCCGTAGGTGAAGTCGGCGCGGCAGCCGCGGTCGACCCAGATCGAGCGCCGGTCGTAGCCCCAGCTCCGCCCATAGCTGCAGGAGCCGCCGAGCCGGCGGACGAGCTGGACGCGGTTCTCGGTGTTCGCGGCGCAGCGCTGGTGCCGGTTCCGGCGCGATTCGCAGCGCAGCGTCTGGCCATAGCCGGGCCCGGGATAGACCGGCGGCCGGACCCCCGGATTGCCCGGATAGGGCGGCCGCGGCGGGCGTGGGCGGCCGGGAACGGGCGAGGGAAGCGGCACGGGCCGATCGACGATCGGCGACGGGAGCGGCACCGGCCGGTCGGGAACCGGCGAAGGAAGGGGTACCGGGCGGGTCTGCGCTGCGACCGGCACCGTTCCCGCCGGCGAAAGCAGCGCAGCGATGACCAGCGCTGCGACGGGCTTGTTCCTCATCCCCTGTCTCCCTGTTGCGTCTTGCCCCGACGACATCAGATTACACTCGACCGCTGGATCGACCAACATCAATCTGACGACGAAACGATCTCGATCGGACCGAGTAGTTCGGCACCGGTGCTTAATAGATCGATCTTGCCGCCTTCATTGCTTGACTTGCCGGTCGAAGCATGATGCACTTGTTTAGTGCGCGTATGAGGCACTGTGTCGGTTCACTTCGTGAAGGGGGCGACGATGGATTTCACCGCACTGATCATCGAGGCCGTCAGCGGCGCCATCGGCGGAAACGCCGCGGGGGCAGCGTCGAAGACCACCAGCCTGGGCCCGCTCGGCAACACGATCGCGGGCGCGATCGGCGGCGGCGTCGGCGGGCAGATCCTGACCTCGGTCCTCGGCCTCGGCGCCGGGGCGGCGGCCTCCGGCCTCGACGTCGGCTCCATCGTCTCGGGCTTTGCGTCCGGCGGCGTGAGCGGTGCGGTCACCGCGCTGGTGATCGGCCTCATCAAGTCGAAGCTCGCCACCAGATAGGCGGGCGCCCACTCTTCATGTTCCTTGCGTGCGGGGGCGATCGACATCGCTCCCTCCTCGCCGTCACCCCGGACTTGCCTCCCCAAATCCAGGGTTCCGGACGATAACGCCCCGCCTCGAACAACTGCAGACACGACCGAAGCCGACGCCTCAGTCCGCGCCGGAATCCCTCCAAAATATTTTTTCGATTCCCCATTTTTCCCTTGCGTTTCGCGAACGCAAGGAAAGTCCGCGCGTCGCTGCGCCGCACCGCCTCACCCCGGCCGCGGACCGGGGCTTTTCAGCGCTTCATCGCACATTTACCAGTTGCACTCCCCGGCAAATGGGCACAATCTGTTGTGGCTCCGCAGGGGGACACACGCAATCGTTGGTAAACCGGGCCCGCGACCCCATATCGTGGGCGGTGGCCTCGTCTGCGCCCCGGCAGAGGAGGGTCACGCTTTGTTCCAGGGCGTGGCGGGTGTAGGATGGGGGATCATCCCCCGAGTCGATCGTACGAAGCAGGGGTTGGTGCCATGGATTTCAGAGACACGTCGGAGAGCCGGGTGAACGAAGCCGCCGCCGCCACGCTGGAGGCCGCCGGAGCCGCGATCGCCGCTGCGTCGGCGGACGCGTCGCTCGCCGATTCCAAGTCGGTGGCGCCGCAGCCCTATCCGGTCGAGATCGACCGCAGCCGCGACGCACTCCTCACCGATTTCGGCAAGGAGACGCTGCGCGACCGCTATCTGCTGCCCGGCGAGAGCTACCAGGACCTGTTCGTTCGCGTCGCCTCCGCCTATGCCGACGATGCCGAGCACGCCCAGCGCATCTACGACTATATCTCGCGGCTGTGGTTCATGCCGGCGACGCCGGTGCTGTCGAACGGCGGCACCGGGCGCGGCCTGCCGATCAGCTGCTACCTCAATTCGGTACCCGACAGCCTGGAGGGCATCGTCCAGACCTGGAACGAGAATGTCTGGCTCGCGTCGCGCGGCGGCGGCATCGGCACCTATTGGGGCAATGTCCGCGGCATCGGCGAGCCGGTCGGCCTCAACGGCAAGACCAGCGGCATCATCCCCTTCGTCCGCGTGATGGACAGCCTGACGCTGGCGATCAGCCAGGGGTCGCTGCGTAGGGGGAGCGCCGCCTGCTACCTCGACATCTCGCATCCGGAGATCGAGGAGTTTCTCGAGGTGCGCAAGCCCTCGGGCGACTTCAACCGCAAGGCGCTCAACCTCCACCACGGCGTGCTCATCCCCGACGCGTTCATGGAGGCGGTGCGCGACGGCGCCGAATGGGAGCTGAAGTCGCCGAAGGACGGCTCGGTCCGCGGCAAGGTCGACGCGCGCGCGCTGTTCCAGAAGCTGGTCGAGACCCGCCTCGCCACCGGCGAGCCCTATATCGTGTTCTCGGACCACGTGAACTCGACGATGCCCAAGCATCACCGCGACCTGGGGCTCAAGGTCTCGACCTCGAACCTCTGCTCGGAGATCACGCTGCCCACTGGCCGCGACCATCTCGGCAACGATCGCACCGCGGTGTGCTGCCTCAGCTCATTGAACCTCGAGACCTGGGACGAGTGGAAGGGCGACAAGCAGTTCATCGAGGACGTGATGCGCTTCCTCGACAACGTCCTGACCGACTATATCGAGCGCGCGCCCGACGAGATGGCCCGCGCCCGCTATTCGGCGAGCCGCGAGCGTTCGGTCGGCCTCGGCGTGATGGGCTTCCACAGCTTCCTCCAGGCGCGCGGCCTGCCGATGGAGGGCGCGACCGCCAAGGCATGGAACCTCAAGATCTTCAAGCACATCAACGCCCAGGTGAACGAGGCGTCGATGGCGCTGGCGATCGAGCGCGGCCCGTGCCCCGACGCCGCCGAGATGGGGGTGATGGAGCGCTTCAGCTGCAAGATGGCGATCGCGCCGACCGCGTCGATCAGCATCATCTGCGGCGGCACCTCGGCGTGCATCGAGCCGATCCCGGCCAACATCTACACCCACAAGACGCTGTCGGGCTCGTTCGCGGTCAAGAATCCGTATCTGGAGAAGCTGCTGACCGAGAAGTCCAAGAACTCGGACGCAGTGTGGAACTCGATCCTCGAGCGCGGCGGCTCGGTCCAGCATCTCGATTTCCTGAGCCAGGACGAGAAGGACGTGTTCAAGACCTCGTTCGAGATCGACCAGCGCTGGCTGCTCGAGCTCGCCGGCGACCGCGCGCCCTATATCGACCAGGCGCAGTCGCTGAACCTGTTCATCCCGGCCGATGTCGAGAAATGGGACCTGCTGATGCTCCACTTCCGCGCGTGGGAGCTCGGCATCAAGTCGCTCTATTACCTGCGCTCCAAGTCGGTCCAGCGCGCGGGTTTCGCCGGCGGGGTCGAGGCCGACAACACCATCGACCTCAAGCAGATCGAGCTCGAGGCGAAGGACTATGACGAATGCCTGGCGTGCCAGTGAGGTGGGACGGGTAGGTCGCCCTCACCCTCCCATCGCTGACGCGATGGGCCCCTCCTTCTCCCATTGGGAGAGGGATTGCGGCGCATACCAATTCCCTCTCCCATTGGGAGAGGGAGGGAGCCGCGAAGCGGCGGAAGGGTGAGGGCGACACGATGTCCATGCGCCTCTACGCCAACCAACCCGCCGGCACCGTCACCCGACTCCGAACACTTCGCCGCAACGCGACCGAGGCGGAAAAGCGTTTGGTACGCGCGCTCAAGGAGGCATTCCCCACGCACAAGTGGCGTTTCCAGGCGCCGCTCGGCCCATTCCGTGTCGATGTCCTGTGCTTCTCCGAGCGACTGGTGATCGAGATCGACGGCGGCCAGCATGCTGAAGCCGCGGCCCACGACGCCGCCCGCACCCGCTTCATCGAAGGCGAAGGATACCGCGTCCTGCGCTTCTGGAACAACGACGTGATGGAAAACATCGAAGGCGTGATCGAGGCGATCCAAACCTCCCTCTCCCATTGGGAAAGGGAAGGGGCCCGCTCGGCGCAGCCGAGTGGGAAGGGTGAGGGTGACCGCGCATGATCGCACCCGCCACCCTCACCCCTCCGCCGCTGCGCGGCTCCTCCCCTCTCCCAAAGGGAGAGGGGATCATGAGTTCAGGCCTCCTCCTCGAACGTCACCGCGACGTCGCCGTTTGCGGACAGGCGCACCTTGTCGCCCTCGACCTCGGCGACCAGGCCGAGCGAGATGTAATGATGGTGCCCCTGGTGGCTGCCTTCGCCGCTGTCGGCCTTGATCAGCTTGATGCGGTCTCCTTCGACGCGGTCGACGGTGCCGACATGGACGCCGTCGGCGCCGATCACTTCCATATGTTCGCGGATTGCACTGGCATCGGCCATCATTGGTCTCCTTCTGAGGGTTCGCGCCGCCAACGCTTGCGCCGCCGAAACGATGCATCGCCGACAGCAGCAAGGCTCGCCGCATGATCCGCGCACGCACTCTCCTCCTCGCCGTCGCCCTCGCGAGCCTCGCCGCCTGCGCCAGGCAGGTCGGCTCCGCGGTGGAGCCCGCCGCCCCCGGCTTCCTGTGGGGCGTGTGGCACGGCTTCATCTTCCCGGTCGCCTGGGTGCTGAGCCTGTTCATGCCCGACGTCGCGATCTACGCGGTGCCGAACAACGGCGGCTGGTACGATTTCGGCTATTTCGTCGGCATCGTCTTCCTCGGCGTCGGCGCCCGCAGCACGCGCAAGGTCTATATCGAGCGCATCGTCTACCGGGACAGGAGCCGATGAGCCGCGCGCCCCTCATCATGTACGGCGTCGGCGCCTTGAGCCTCATGGGCAGCGCGGTCGTCGCGACGCGCCCGGCGAAGGACGAGGGCGCGGTCTACCGCCGCCGCATCGCCGCCGCGATGCTCGGCGCCTTCGCGCTGTTCATGACCGGCTTCGCCACCGCGAGCCTGCTGGCGGGAGTGGGGGGATGAGAGGAATGCTCCGGAACGCCGACGTCCGCGCGATAGTCGTCCCGGTCGTTGTGATCGCCCTCTATTACGCAATCTCGTCGCTGACCGGCTTCGGCGCCTGGGTAAACGCGAACCCGGTCGCCAGCGCCATCGTTCATGTGCTCGGCGTTCTTCTCTTCGGCGGGCTGGGCCTTCTCACCTTGCTGGGCTCCCGTTGGGACCGGCAGCTGCGATCGCTGGGCTATCGCCTCATCGGAGTCCTGTTCCTCGGCTTCGCCGCCATTCACGCCGCATTGCTCGTCAGCGGCGCCAACAACCCATCTGATCTTTTCTAGTCTCGGAGTAAGTCTCATGCCCCTTCTCGACGCCCGCAAGACCTACAAGCCCTTCGAATATCCCTGGGCGTATGAATTCTGGAAGCGCCAGCAGCAGATCCACTGGATGCCGGAGGAGGTGCCGCTGGGCGAGGACTGCCGCGACTGGGCGCAGAAGCTCGACCAGACCGAGCGCAACCTCTTAACGCAGATCTTCCGCTTCTTCACCCAGGCCGACGTCGAGGTGCAGGACTGCTACCACGACAAATACGGCCGCGTGTTCAAGCCGACCGAGATCAAGATGATGCTGGCCGCGTTCAGCAACATGGAGACGGTCCACATCGCCGCCTACAGCCACCTGCTCGACACCATCGGCATGCCCGAGAGCGAGTACGGCATGTTCCTCGAATATGCCGAGATGAAGGACAAGCACGACTATCTGCAGCAGTTCGGCGTCGACAACGACGAGGACATCGCCAAGACGCTGGCGATGTTCGGCGGCTTCACCGAGGGGCTGCAGCTGTTCGCGAGCTTCGCGATGCTGATGAACTTCCCGCGCTTCAACAAGATGAAGGGCATGGGCCAGATCGTGTCCTGGTCGGTGCGCGACGAGAGCCTGCACTGCGAGGGCATCATCCGCCTGTTCCACGAATTCGCGAAGGAGCGCGATTGCCTCACCGCTGCGGTCAAGCGCGACATCCGCGACATGTGCCACACCACCGTCGACCTCGAGGACGCGTTCATCGACCTGGCGTTCGAGCAGGGCCCGGTCGACGGCATGAGCGCGGAGGAGGTGAAGCGCTACATCCGCTACATCGCCGACTGGCGCCTGGGGCAGCTCGGCCTCAAGCCGATGTTCATGATCAAGGAGCACCCGCTCCCCTGGCTCACCCCGCTGCTCAACGGCGTCGAGCACGCCAACTTCTTCGAGACCCGCGCGACGGAATATTCGAAGGGCGCGACGCGGGGCGATTGGAACTCGGTGTGGGATTCGTTCGACAAGCGCCAGAAGGCCAAGCGCGACAAGGCGGCGAACGAGGATGGCGAGGGGAGCGGGGGGGATATGTTCTCGGCGGCGGGGGTCGCGGCGGAGTGAGGCGCGCCGCGCAGGGATTTAGCGTCAGCTAAATCCCGCTCCCCGGCGGCGCGCCCGGCCGGCGGCGCCTCAAGCGCCGACCGAGGCACGGGCTTTGCCCGTGCTATTCCTCATCAGTCCACACTGCTTTCATTATTTCTATGTGCTGGATAAGGCGGTTTAGGGCCGTCTCAGTTAGCGGACCCTCAAACGCCAGTTCTACATTACACGTTCGTGATAGAGTGAGACGCTCTACGAGACGATCCGAGGCTGGTGAACGTGATATAGATATCTCTGCGGTTGCGGTGTTGGGTTCTTCAACCGTTCCCCTTGCTGGGTTCGGATCCACAACCTCCTCTTCAGCGATTGTACCAATCTCCGAGATAGTTTGGCGAAGGCTGGCGATACAATCTCCCGCACCACTCGAGCTAAAATCCTTATTTCGTATAAGATAAGAGCGCAGTGCTTCGTCAGAGCGCGGGATGTGACCACTAAAGTGGGTTCTTATCTCAGAGAAGATTTCCGGTTTGAATGCTGCCATCTCAAGAGCATCTTTCTTCTCCTGATTAGATGACGGCTCCAGTATAGCTAACGCGAGATCACTAATTCTGACAGTGCCACGTAGGCCCTCTAACAAACCGTACTGTCTAAGCGCACCTAGAACCGTTGCGCTAGTACCACTCTTTCCAGAAAACCCTAAAATTTTGTAGGCCGTATCTGTCTCAATGGCACTACGATGTGCCTCCTCATAAAAGCGACTAGTATGATTAACCGCCGCCAAGAGCGATATACGCGGATAGCGTGGACTACGGGTGTCAGCCATCGCGACCTCCTTACACACAGAAAGAACCCTAGAAAGTACATAGCATAGTACACGCAGATCACAACGCTCCATAGGAAGTGGCCTATTGAGCTCAAGCAATGCGCTAATGATCCTCCGAGGGGCCGATATCCGGGAAATTTCGTGCTAGAACGTTTTTGGCTTGCGATCCCCCCGAGCCGAGCGTATTCGAGAATCGCGAAGGGCGGGACCGCCTCGCGATCCCGCCCCCGATCGGATCGACGGTTGCAACGTCGTCCGGTTGGTGAGGACGTGTGCCCTGCACCAAGACGCTTCGGACATACGTTTTCCTTCGTGTTTTATCAACCGAGGAGTTTGACCATGTCAGTCCGAACCTACCCTTCTTACTGGATGTATCGCGATCATCGCGGTGAATGGCGCTGGACCTACGACGCCAGTAACGGCCGTACCATCGCCGTGAGCAGTGAGGGATACATCAAGCGCGTCGACTGTCGTCGTGGCATCAGTCTGATGCAGGCATCTGCCAACAGTCCGGTTTTTGTCCGGGCAGTCGATAGCAACGCGGCCTAATCTCAATTCAGCTAAATAAGGGGACGGATGTCGGCCTAACCGAGGCGGACATCCGTCTTTCCTACACGAACCAATATGGTTATATCCCCCGACTCCCTCAAACCAGAAGGAGTCGCACGATGCACCACAATCCCCCGAACCCCGACACCGCCGAGCCGCTGGCGGACTACACCCCCGTAGAAATCTCCACCCGCCGCGACGGATGGACCGCCGAACGCCAGCGCAAGTTCCTCGAAGCGCTCGCCGAATCCGGCCGCGTCGCGGTGGCGGCGCAGGTGGTGGGGCTGTCGGTGCGCTCGGCCTATCGGCTGCGCCATCATCCGCAGGGCCGGCGCTTCGCCGAGGCGTGGGATGCGGCGCTCTATTGCGGCGCCAACCGGCTGATCGCGATCGCGCTCGAGCGCGCCACCGTCGGCGGCTATCGCGAGGTGTGGAAGGACGGCAGGATCCAGTCGGAGGTGCGCGCGCCATCCGACAAGCTGCTCATCTACCTGCTCAACAACCTCGCGCCGCACGTCTTCAGCCGCGGGCCGGTCAAGCACCGCCAGAACCTGGTCGGCCCGGCCGAGGCGGACACCTCCCCGCCGCTCCACGCCGAGCGCGAGCGGCCGATGGCGAAGGATCCCTACACCGGCGAGGACTATGATTGGGGCGACGACGACGGCGACTGGATGGACGACGAATGAGGCGGAAAGGATGCAAGAGTCACACCCCGCGTTACCCGTGACTTTCGTGACCTTCGACGGTTTTCTGCGGGTTTGCGGGAAGGGGTGGTCGTTAGCAGGCTCTCGGTTTCGAAGGGGGGACGGCCGCCGGGTCACCCTCACCCTTCCGGCGCTCCGCGCCTCCCTCCCTCTCCCAAAGGGAGAGGGACTCATCGCGCCCTAACTCTCCCTCTCCCATTGGGAGAGGAGCGTTGGGTCGGCCATGCCCCCGGCATGGCCTGAACGATGCGGGGCATCGTTCACCCAACGCTGGGCCCGCTCGGCGCAGCCGAGTGGGAAGGGTGAGGGTGACCGCCACCCATGAGTCCCCTCAAGCCGGCACGTTCCCCGCCGGCGCCTCCTCGAACAGCACGTCGGTGAACCGCTTAAGCCACCACATCACGTCCTGCTGCTCGACATTGTCCATCATCCGCCGCCACCGCTCGATGCGTTCGCTGAGCGGCATCCGCAGCGCCTGCATGATCGCGTCGGACATCTCCTCGGCGCTGTAGGGATTGACCAGCACCGCCCCCTCCAGCTGGCTCGCCGCGCCCGCGAAGCGCGACAGGATCAGCACGCCGGGGTCCTCCGGGTCCTGCGCCGCGACATATTCCTTGGCGACCAGGTTCATCCCGTCCCTCAGCGGCGTCACCAGCCCGATCCGCGCCGCCCGGTACACGCCCGCCAGCACGTCGCGCGGATAGCCCTGGTTGACGTAGCGGATCGGCACCCAGTCGAGGTCGGCATGCGCCCCGTTGATCCGTCCCGACAGCCCCTCCAGCGTGCTGCGGATGCGCTGGTAGCTCTCGACCGCGGCGCGCGACGGCGGCGCGATCTGGAGCAGGAACACCTCCTTGCGCTCCTCGGGATGCTCGGTCAGGAACCGCTCGTAGCCGAGGAAGCGCTCCTCCAGCCCCTTGGAATAGTCGAGCCGGTCGACCCCGACGATCATCTCGCGCCCGACCGCGCTGTCGCGCATCTGGCGGAAGGCGAGCCGCGCGGCCGGGCTGGCGGCGAGCCCGGCGAACTCCCTGGCGTCGATCCCGATCGGGCAGTCGAGCAGCCGCACCCGCCGCTTGCCGAGCACCACCACGTCGCCCTCGATCCGCGCCCCCATCTCCTCGCGGACGAAGTCGCAGAACGCCTCCAGCCACTCGGCGGTCTGGAAGCCGATCACGTCATAGGCGAACAGCGTCTCGACCAGCCGGTTCGCCCCCGGCAGCGTACCGAGCAGCCGCCGCGGCGGCCACGGGATGTGGAGGAAGAAGCCCATGCGGTTGCGGCACCCACGCCGGCGCAGCTCCTCGCCCAGCGGGAACATGTGATAATCCTGCACCCACACCACGTCGTCGCGCTCGATCAGCGGCCGCACCGTCTCGGCGAAGCGCTCGTTGGCGCGCCGGTAGCCGCCGGCGAAGTCGCGCTCATATTCGGCCAAGTCGATGCGGTAGTGGAACAGCGGCCACAGGGTGCGGTTGGCGTAGCCGTTGTAGTACTCCTCGACGTCCTGCTCCTCCAGGTCGACGGTGGCGGTGGTGACGCCGCCCTTGCGGTCGAGATTGACCTGGCCGGAGAATTCCTCGGTCAGCTCGCCCGACCAGCCGAACCAGATGCCGCCCATCTCCCTCAGCGCCGAGGTCAGCGCGACCGCCAGGCCGCCCTGCGCGCCGTTGGAATTGCCGGCGCTGACGCGGTTGGAGATGACGATGAGGCGGCTCAACGGATGGAACTCCATGGTTTGCTGAGGAGGACGGCGCAGTTGATCAGGCCGACCAACGAATAGGTCTGCGGGTAATTTCCCCAGAGCTCGCCGCTCTGCGGGTCGATGTCCTCGGAGAGAAGCCCGGGGGGGGTGCGGCGCGCCAGCATCTCCTCGAACAGCTGCCGCGCGTCGTCGACGCGCCCGGTCGCGTGCAGCGCCTCGATCAGCCAGAAGGTGCAGACGTTGAACGCGGTCTCGGGCAGGCCGAAGTCGTCCTCGGTGGCGTAGCGCAGCATGTAGCTGCCGCGCCGGAGGCCCTCCTCGACCGCGACCAAAGTGCCGCGGAAGCGGGCGTCGTCCGGCGGCAGGAAGCGGAGGTCGAGCAGCTGGATGATGCTGGCATCGAGGTCGTCGCCGCCGAAGGTCGCGGACAGGCGCTTGCTGTCCTCCCGCCACGCCGCACCCTCGATCCGCTCCCGGATGCGGTCGGCGCGGTCCTGCCAGAACTGCGACCGCTCGCCGAGCCCCAGCGCCGCCGCGGCATTGGCGAGCCGGTCGCACGCCGCCCAGCACATCGCCGCCGAATAGGTATGGATATGGCTCTTGGTCCTGAGCTCCCACAGCCCCGCATCGGGCTTGTCGTATACCTCCCAGGCCCGCTCGCCGACCGTCTCCAGCGCCTCGAAGTCGGGCACGCCGCCCATCCGCAGCAGCCTTTGGTCGAAGAAGCTCTGCGTGCTGGAGAGGACGATCTGACCATAGGCGTCGTGCTGGACCTGCTCATAGGCCTGGTTGCCGACCCGCACCGGCCCCATGCCGCGATAGCCGGTCAGCCCCTCGGCCACCCGCTCCTCCAGCCGCGCCTCGCCGCCGACGCCGTAGAGCGGCTGGATATGCCCGCCGCGGGCGTTGTCGACGATGTTGCGGAGGTATTCGAGATAGGTCTCCAAGACGTCGAGCGCGCCCAGCCGGTTGAGCGCCTGCACCGTGTAATAGGCGTCACGGATCCAGCAGTAGCGATAGTCCCAGTTGCGCTGCGAGTTCGCATGCTCGGGGATCGAGGTGGTGAGCGCGGCGACGATCGCCCCCGTCTCCTCATGCTGGCACAGCTTGAGCGTGATCGCCGCGCGGATCACCGCCTCCTGCCATTCGAGCGGCGTGGCGAGGCTGCGCACCCATTCGCGCCATTCCTGCGCGGTGCGGTCGAGCATCGTCTCCAGCGCGACGCGCAGGTCGTCGGTGAAGCTCTCGTCGGGGCCCAGGAAGAAATGCAGCGGCCGCTCGACCCGGAACAGCCGCTCGTCCTCGACCCAGCCGACCGGCGCGGTGGTGGTGAGCCTGAGCGTCATGTCGGCGAGGAGGTAGCGGATATGGTTCGATCCGCGCGTAGTCGGCGCGTCCTCCGCCCCCCAGTCGCGGGCGGGTCTCAGGCGGATGCGGATACGCGGCGATCCCTGGATCGGCCGCACGATCCTGGCGAAGGCGACCGGGCGGTAGGCGCGCCCGCTGCGGTGGAAGCGCGGGCAGAAATCGATCACCTCGATCGCATTGCCCTGCCGGTCGGTGTGCTTCGTCACCAGGATCGGGGTGTTGCGCAGATAGCTCTGCTCGGTCGCGGCGCAGTCCTCCAGGTCGATCTCCCAGAAGCCGCGCGCACCCTCGCCGGCGCGGGGCGCCGCGTCGAGCAGCGAGGAGAATACCGGCTCCCCGTCGACCCGCGGCACGCAGCCCCACACGAACCGTCCGGCGCGGTCGACCAGCGCCGACACCTGGCAATTGCCGATCGGCCAGAGGTCGAGCGTCGCGGTCATGCCAGCGCCTCCGCCAGCCAGGCGCGCACCGCCTTGGGGTCGGTCAGGCGATACTGCGCCGCCGTCTCGCGCCCGGCACCGACCAGCACGCCGCTGCCGCCGAGCGCCCGCGCCGCCTCGAACCCGGCCTCGTCGGTCACGTCGTCGCCCAGGAACAGCGGCCGCGTTCCCGCCATCGGCGGCCGGCTCATCAGCCGCCGCACCGCCACCCCCTTGTCGCCGCCCGGCACGCGCACCTCGGCCATCATCTTGCCGGGCTGGAGCTGGAGGCCATGCTCATCGGCCAGCGTCTCGGCCAGCGCCAGCGCGGATGCTTCGACCATGGGAGCGAGGCGATAATGGAGACCGACGCCATAGCTCTTGCCCTCGACCATCACGCCCGGGTGGTCGCCCGCGAAGCGTCGGAACGCCTCGGCGACGCGATCGAGCGATGCCGGCCGCACCGGCTGGGCGAGCACGCCGCGCCAGCGATGCTCGCACCCGTGGCTGCCCGACAGCGCGATCGCGTCGCACACCGAGCCGAGGATCGTGTCGAGCTGCGCGAGCGACCGCCCGCTCACCACCGCAACGCGCCCGTCGAGCCGCTCGGTCAGCCTGAGCAGCAGCGCGCGCAAAGCCTCGTCGGCGACGACCTCCTCGGGCCGGTCGATCAGGTCGAGCAGCGTGCCGTCGAGGTCGAGGAACAGGCTGGCGCCGTCGAGCAGGGTCGTCGGCGGCGCGGGAAGGACAGTCTTGGCAGCGACGACGATGAGGGCTCCCCCGGATCACTCTACGCCGACCGAACGGCTGCGGCAGCCGAGGGTTCCGCTCCCCTAGCTCCTCCCCGGCACGGGGAGGGGGACCGCGCGACGAAGTCGCGTGGTGGAGGGGGCCCTCCATGTCGGTTGCCGCCTGCGGCCTGCCCCTCCACCAAGCCGCTACGCGTCTTGGTCCCCCTCCCCGTGCCGGGGAGGAGCTGCACTACGCCGCCGCCGGCTCCGGCGCCTCGGGCACCAGCGCGCGCACTTCCTCGATGAAGCGGATCACCGAGATCGGCTTCGACACATAGGCGTTGGCGCCGGCTGCGCGGATGCGTTCCTCGTCGTCGCGGCCGGCATAGGCGGTCACCGCCATCACCGGCACGGGCCTCAAGTGCGGGTCGCGCTTCATCTGCCCGATCAGCTCGAGCCCGCTGACATGGGGGAGCTGAATGTCCATCACCACCAGATCGGGCGCGAAGCTCCGTGCGCGCGCCACCGCCTCGCGCCCGTCGCGCACCGGCTCGGCCGCATAGCCGTGCGCGCGAAGCAAGTCGCAGAACAGCTTCAGATTGAGTTCGTTGTCCTCGACAACGAGCACTCTTTTTGCCACGCGATCCGAGCCCCTTCGGAAATGACTCTAGCAATGCCTGCCGCGGAAACAAACCACATGACGCTCGCGCTCCATGCGCTCGCCTGGACGGTGGCCGAACCGGGCCGCGCCGACCGGCTGCTGGCGCTGACCGGGCTCACCCCGGCGGATCTGCGCGCATCCGCCGACCGGCCGGCCACCCTGGCGGCGGTGCTGGGCTTCCTCGAGGCGCACGAACCCGACCTGATCGCCTGCGCCGCGGCGATCGACACCACCCCCGTGGCGCTGGTCGCCGCCCGCCGGGAGCTGGAGGCATGAGCCGTCCGCTCCTCATCTGCGACTGCGACGAGGTGCTGCTGCACATGGTGCGGCACTTCGGCGTATGGCTGCGCGAGCATCACGACATCGCCTTCGATGCCACCGAGGGCCGCTTCGCCATGACCCGCGCCGACGGCAGCGTGGTGCCGGGCGAGGAGATGTGGACGCTGCTCGACCATTTCTTCCCGGCCGAGATGAGCCGCCAGACGCTGGTGCCGCACGCTCGCGAAGCGCTGGAGCGGCTCGGCGCCGGGGCGGACATCGTCGTCCTCACCAACCTCGGCGATCATTGCCGCGACGCCCGCATCGCCCAGCTCGCCGCGCACGGCATCCCTCACCGCGTCGAGTGCAACCAGGGCGGCAAGGGCACCCCGGTCGCGCGGCTGATCGCCGAGTACCGGCCGAGCGTGACCGTGTTCGTCGACGACCTGCCGACCCACCACGAATCGGTCGCGAAGCACGTGCCCGAGGTCCATCGCCTGCACATGGTGTCGGAGCCCGACCTGGCGCCGCGCGTCTCCCCCGCGCCGCACGCCCATGCCCGCATCGACGACTGGCGCGAGGCGGCCGAGTGGATCGCCGCCCGCTTCGCCGCGGGCATGCCCGCGGAGCCCATCCCATCCATCGAAGGAGCCCAGCCATGACCACCGCGATCGACCGCAAGCTCGCCGAGCTCGGCCTCACCCTGCCCGAGGCGGCGGCGCCGATCGCCGCCTATGTGCCGACGGTCGAGGCGGGCGGGCTGCTCCACATCTCGGGCCAGCTGCCGTTCAAGGACGGCCAGGTGATGACCGGCCGCCTCGGCGACGACCGCGACCTCGCCTATGGCCAGGAAGCGGCGCAGCGCTGCGCGCTGATGCTGGCCGCGCAGATCAAGGCGGCGCTCGGCGGGTTCGACCGCGTCGACCGCATCGTCAAGCTCGGTGTGTTCATCAACAGCGCCCCCGACTTCACCGACCAGCCGCAGGTCGCCAACGGCGCCTCGGAGCTGATGCAGGCGCTGTTCGGCGAGGCGGGCCGCCATGCCCGCAGCGCCGTGGGTGTGCCCGCATTGCCGCGCGGCGCCGCGGTCGAGGTCGACGCGATCGTCGCACTGCGGCCGAACTCGCTGGATTAACCCCTCTCCCTTTGGGAGAGGGGAGGGGCCCGCTCGGCGAAGCCGAGTGGGAGGGGTGAGGGCGATCTCACTCGCCGCAGCCACCCTCACCCTCCCGCCGCTTCGCGGCTCCTTCCCTCTCCCAAGGGGAGAGGGACAGTGGGAGAAGTGTTTCCGGATTGTTGCTCGTCGGCAACACTCTTTGAACGAATTGTGTCTGCCGCCGGCCTTTTCGGTTGTGCGGCGCAATAACCTGCGCCACATCTCCGCCCGTCCGGCCAGCCGCGCGGGGAGATGACGCGGCATCCGGCAAGCAGGCGGGAACCTCGACCCAATTCAGGAGGTCTCTCGATGCGTTTCTCGACTCTCGCGCTCGGCACGATCGCGTTTCTCGCCGCCAATCCTGCCATGGCGCAGGAGGAGACGGCGCCGCCCAAGCCCATCACCATCACCGGCAGCGTCACCGCGATCACCGACTATCGCTTCCGCGGCGCCACCCAGACCAACGGCGATCCGGCGATCCAGGGCACGCTCAACGTCAACCATTCATCGGGCTTCTATGTCGGCACCTTCCTGTCGTCGATCGACGGCGGGGCGGACGGCAGCACCCCTGCGCTCACCAACTACGGCGACGTCGAGGTCGACCTCTACGGCGGCTTCACCAAGACGCTGCCGAGCGGCCTCGGCTTCGACGTCGGCCTGCTCTATTACTGGTACGCCGACGGGGCGAAGAGCGTGAACACCGACTTCTTCGAGCCCTATGCCTCGGTCAACTACACCGTCGGCCCGGCCAATCTGAAGGTCGGCGGCAACTATGCCTGGGGTGGACAGAAGGGCCTGAACTTCACGCCCGGCAACGACGACAGCCTCTATCTCTACGGCGAGGCCTCGGTCGCGATCCCGAAGACGCCGATCACGCTGAAGGGCCATTTCGGCCGCACCAAGGGCTCGCTCGGCCTGCTCAACCCGACCATCGCCGACGACAGCTATCTCGACTGGTCGCTCACCGCCGAGGCGGTCGGCGGGCCGCTCAAGGTGGGCGTGAGCTACGTCGATACCGACATCACCAACGGGGTCGTCCCCGGCATCGGCCATTATGCGCATGAGCTCGGCCGCGGTTCGACCGTGCTCGGCTACGTGGCGTTCAGCTTCTGATCGGATAACGGGCGGCGGCGCTGAGGCGTCGCCGCCTCTCATCCACCATGCAGTGCTCCTGCGAAAGCAGGAGCCCAGGCCGCAAGCGATATCCCGCTAATCCAGCGCTCCTGCTTTCGCAGGAGCACGGGTACGCTCTTACTGCCCGCTGGTAGGCTGCTGCTGCCCGGCAGCCGCGCGCGTCGACTGGCCGTCACCCTGCGGCGCGGCGATGATGTCGCGGGTGGTCGTGCCCTTCTCGACGACGTTGGTCTGCGGATCGCCGGCGGCCGAGCGGACGCCCGCCTCCGCGACGTCGCGGCCGGCGGCGCTCAGCGCGCTGGTCTCGCTGTTGCTGCGCGGCGCCGGGCCGCCGAACAGCGCGTCGAGCGCCTGGTTGGCGGGGCCGGTCTCCTGCGGACGCGGCGCGCCCGGCTGCGGCGGCTTCAGCGCGAAGTCGGGCGGGATCACCAGCGGCGCCTGGCGCGCCACCGCAAACTCGTCCGGACGCGAGCGGTCGAAGCCGCGGTTGCCGCAGCCGGCGAGCGCCAGCGCGGCGATGCCGACGACGGCGAGGGTGATGGCCTTACGCATTCAAACTCTCCCGAGGAGCAGGCTTCTCGCGCACGAACAGCGCCCGCGCGAGCAAAATCAGGACGCCGATGGTAATCGCGGCGTCGGCGACATTGAAGACCAAAAACGGCTGCCAGTCGCCGAAGTGGAGATCGGCGTAGTCGACGACATAGCCAAGCCGCACGCGATCGAGGATGTTGCCGAGCGCCCCGCCCAGCACCATACCGAGCGCGATCAGGTCGAACCGGTTCTTCTCGCGCAGCATCCACCAGGCGACGCCGGCGGCGATCACCCCGGTCAGCGCGACGAGGCCCCAGCGCATCGCGTCGCTGTCCGCCGCCAGCATGCCGAGCGACACGCCGACATTGGGCACGAACTTGAGGTTGAAGATCGGCAGCACGGTGATCGATTCGCCGATCTGATCGAGCCCGAGCGCGCCGGTGACATAGGCCTTCACCGCCTGGTCGACGAGGAACAGGATGAGGGCGACGAGGAAGCCGTTCAGGCGGGGACGATTCATATCAGCCAACTACTTGAGTGCAGCGGTCGCACAGAGCGCCGTCGTGCGCAACCTCGGGAAGGTGGCGCCAGCACCGGCCGCACTTCTCGCGGGAGGTGCGGGTGACGGTGATCTCGGGACCCTTGGTCACCTTGGCGACGATGAACACCTCGGCGAGATCGCCCTCGGGCAGCAGCTCCTCGGGCACCGTCACCTCGGCCTCGAGACTCGATCGGATCACCTTGTCGCGGCGATAAGGCTCGATCGCTTCGGTGACGCGCTCGCGCAGCGCGCGGACATCCTCCCATTCGGTCGCGACCGGCCGATCGGCGGGCGGGCTCGGCAGCTCGGGCCATTCGAGGAAATGCACCGATCCGTCCTCGCTCGGGAAGCGCGTCAGCCACACCTCCTCGGCGGTGAAGGGGATGATCGGCGCGGCATAGCGGACCAGCGCGTGGAACAGCACGTCGAGCATCGTGCGATAGGCCCGCCGCTTGGGGTCCGTGGCCGCGTCGCAGTAGAGCGAATCCTTGCGGATATCGAAGAAGAAGGCCGACAGGTCGTCCTGCGCGAAGTCGGTCAGCGCTCGGGTGTAGCGGTTGAACTCATAGGCTTCCGCCGCCGCGCGCAGCTCGACGTCGAGCTGGCCGAGCCGGTCGAGGATGTAGCGCTCCAGCTCCGGCATCTCGGCGACCGGCAGCCGTTCCGCCTCGGTGAAGCCATCGAGCGCGCCGAGCAGGTAGCGGAAGGTGTTCCTGAGCTTGCGATAGGTGTCGCTGGTGCCGGCGAGCACCTCCTTGCCGATGCGCACGTCCTCGAAATAGTCGGTCTGCGCGACCCACATCCTGAGGATATCGGCGCCGGCCTCGTCGATCACTTTCAGCGGATCGACAACGTTGCCGAGGCTCTTCGACATCTTGCGCCCATTGCCGTCGAGCGCGAAGCCGTGCGTCAGCACCGCGTCATAGGGGGCGCGGCCGCGCGTGCCGCATGATTCGAGCAGCGACGACTGGAACCAGCCGCGATGCTGGTCCGATCCCTCCAGATAGAGGTCGGCGCGCACGCCCGCGCCGTAGCGCTGCTCGATGGTGAAGACGTGGGTGGAGCCCGAATCGAACCAGACGTCGAGGATGTCGTTGACCGGCTCATAGTCGGCGAGGTCGTACTTGCCGCCGAGCAGTGCCTGATGGTCGGCGCCGAACCAGGCGTCGGCGCCGCCGGCCGCGAAGGCCGCGACGATGCGGTCGTTGACCTCCGGATCGCGCAGATACTCGCCGGTCCCCTTGTGGACGTAGAGCGCGATCGGCACACCCCAGGCGCGCTGGCGGCTGATCACCCAGTCGGGGCGCCCCTCGACCATCGATCGGATGCGGTTCTTCGAGCGCTGCGGCACCCAGCGCGTGCGTTCGATCGCGTCGAGCGCGATCTCGCGCAAGGTCGGGCCGTTGCCGACCCCGGCGCCCATCATCACGCCGGTGCCGGTGGCGAGCTCGACCGGCTGCAGCGCCGCGGCGGCGGCGACCACGTCGGCCTCGACGCGCTGCGGCCGGTCCATCGGGATGAACCACTGCGGCGTGCAGCGGAAGATGATCTTGGCCTTGGAGCGCCAGCTGTGCGGATAGCTGTGCTGGAAATCGTCCGACGCCGCGAGCAGCGCGCCCGCTTCGCGCAGGTCGCTGCAGATCGGCCCGTCGGACGCGACGAACTTCTTGTTGATGACGCTGCCCTGCCCGCCCAGCCACAGCCAGTCGGGACGGTAGAAGCCGGCATCGTCGACCGCGAAGACGGGATCGATGCCGTGCGCCTTGCACAGCTCGAAATCGTCCTCGCCGTGATCGGGCGACATATGGACGAGCCCGGTGCCGGCGTCGGTGGTGACGAAGTCGCCCGCCAGGAACGGCCGCGGCTTGGCGAAGAAGCCGCCGAGGTGGTGCATGGGATGGCGGGCGACGGCACCGGCGAGTTGAGAGCCCGAATACCGGCTGCCAGCTAAATGCGTGACGGAATGTTGTACGAGTCCGTCTTTATCCGGCCTGCTAGCACCGATGCGAGACGCCAACTGAGCCGAGAGCTTGTGCGCGACTAGAAGCTTCTGCCCGTCAATGATCACCAGTTCGTATTCAATCTCCGGCCCATAAGCCAAAGCCTGGTTCACCGGGATCGTCCACGGCGTGGTCGTCCAGATCACCGCATGGGCGCCGACCAGCTCCGGCGCGTTCGGCGCCTCGACGATCTCGAACGCCACGTCGATCTGCGTCGAGACTACGTCCTCATACTCGACCTCGGCCTCCGCCAGCGCGGTCTTCTCGACCGGCGACCACATCACCGGCTTGGCGCCGCGGTAGAGCTGGCCGCTCTCGGCGAACTTCAGCAGCTCGCCGACGATCGCCGCCTCGCTGGCGAAGTTCATGGTGAGATAGGGATCGTCCCAGTCACCCATCACCCCCAGCCGCTCGAACTGCGCACGCTGCACGCCGACCCAATACGCGGCATAGGCGCGGCATTCGGCGCGGAATTCCTGCGCCGGCACCTCGTCCTTGCTGCGCTTCTTGGCGCGGTACTGTTCCTCGATCTTCCACTCGATCGGCAGGCCGTGGCAGTCCCAGCCGGGAATATAGGGCGCGTCCTTGCCCATCAGCGAGCGGCTGCGGACGATGATGTCCTTCAGCACCTTGTTCATCGCATGGCCCATGTGGATGTCGCCGTTGGCATACGGCGGGCCGTCGTGGAGGATGAAGCGCTCGCGCCCGGCGCGCTGCTCGCGCAGCCGGTCATAGATGCCGATCTTCGCCCAACGCTCGAGGATCGCCGGCTCCTTCTGGGCGAGGCCGGCCTTCATCGGGAATTCGGTCTTCGGCAGGAAGACGGTGGAGCGCCAATCGCTCTGGGTGTCGGGTGCGTCGGTCATGGGAACGCGCGCATTAGCCGACGTTCGCCCCAAAACAAACATTCCCGTCAGCGGGCGAGCATCGCCTTCGCCCGCTCGCAATCCTCCGCGATCCGCACCGTGAGTGCGTCGAGGCTGTCGAACTTCTCCTCGGGCCGGATATAGTCGATCAGCTGCACCTCGATCTCCTGCTCGTAGAGATCGCCGGAGAAGTCGAAGAAATGGGGTTCGAGCAGCTCGACCGGCGGATCGAAGCTCGGCCGGATGCCCAGGTTGGCGGCGCCGTCCAGCAGCCGGCCGCCGGGCAGCCGTCCGCGCACCGCATAGATGCCGTAGGCAGGGCGGAGATAGTTGCCGAGCCGCAGGTTCGCGGTCGGAAAGCCGATGGTGCGGCCGAGCTTCGCGCCCGGCTCCACCAGCCCGCGAATTGCGAACGGGCGGGTGAGCAGCCGCGCCGCCTCGCGCGGGTTGCCGGCCTGGAGCGCCTCGCGGATGCGGCTGGAGGAGACCGTCTCGCCATCGAGCGTCACCGGCGCGACGACGTCGGTCGAGAAGCCCAGCTCGCGGCCGAGCTCGGCGAGCACCGCGGTGTTGCCGCCGCGGCCCTTGCCGAAGGTGAAGTCCTCGCCGGTCACCACCCCGCCGACGCCGGCCAGGCCGACCAGCCGCTGCTCGGCATAGTCGCGCGCGGTCAGCGCGACGAGCTCGGCATCGAACTCGAATACCATCATCGCGTCGGCGCCTGCGGCGGCGAACAGCTCCTGACGCTGGTCGAGCGTGGTGAGGCGGAACGGCGGCGCGTCGGGGCGGAAGAAGCGCACCGGATGCGGATCGAAGGTGGCGACGATAGCCGGCCGCCCCTCGGTGCGCGCACGCTCGATCGCTCGGCCGACCACCGCCTGGTGGCCGAGGTGAAACCCGTCGAAATTGCCGAGCGCGACGATGCCGCCACGCAGATGGGCCGGCACTGCCGAGCTGCCGGAGAGCCGCTCCATGGCCGGGCCTATAATGGCGCTAGCGCTGCGGCACCATCCCCGCGCGCAGCACGCGGAGCACGTTGCCGCCCATCACCTTGGCGACCTCCTCGTCGGTGAAGCCGCGGTCCTTGAGCGCCTGGCTGATCACGACGAGCTGGCTCACGTCGAACCCGGTGGTGACCGCGCCGTCGAAATCGGAGCCGAGCCCGACATGGTCGATGCCGACGAGGTCGCGGACATGCGCGATCGCGTCGACCGCCTTGCGCGGATCGGTCGAGCAGATCGCACCGTCCCAATAGCCGATCCCGACCACGCCGCCGGTCCTGGCGACGCCGCGAATCTCCTCGTCGGTGAGGTTGCGGTTGACCTTGCACACCGCCTGCACCCCGCCATGGCTGGAGACGACCGGGCGCCTGGCCATCGCCAGAATCTCGGCGACCGAGCGGTGGCTCGAATGGGCGATGTCGACGACCATGCCGAGCCGCTCCATCCGCCGTACCGCCTGCCGCCCGAGCGGGGTGAGCCCGCCCTTGGCGACCCCGTGCATCGACCCCGCCACCTCGTTGTCGAAGAAATGCGCGAGCCCCGCCATGCGGAAGCCGGCGGCGTAGAGCCGGTCGAGGTTGGCGAGCTTGCCCTCGATATCCTGCAGCCCCTCGATCGACAGCATGGCGCCGACCACCTTCTGCCCCTTCGCGCGGTCGGCGAGCAGGCGGTCGAGCTCCTGCGGCATCGTGATCAGGCGGAGCCGGCCGTCCGACGCGGCGGCAGCACGCTTGAGCTTCTCGGCATGCCACAGCGAGCGTTCGAGCAACGATCCCCAGGTGCGGGGCGGCTGGAGCTGGGCGATCGTCAGCAGGGTGATGTTGTCACTGTCACCCGAATTGGCGTCGTAGTTCTGCCCCTTCGGCGTCTTGGTGACCGAGGAGAAGACCTGGAGCGCGACATTGCCCTCGATCAGTCGCGGCAGGTCGACCTGGCCGCGATCGGCGCGCTTCAGCAGGCTGCGCGACCACAGCAAAGTGTCGCCGTGCATGTCGGCGATCGCGAGCTTCGCGTGCAGCGCCTGCGTTTCCGGCGTGACGCGGGGCAGGGGCGTGGCAGCGACCTTGTTCATGTCGCCCTCGACCTTGCCCGGCGCGAACGTGAAGAAGCCGATGGCGGCGATCACGATCAACGCCAGAATGATGAGCAGCCACCTGCGCATTGCCCCTCCGTCATGCCGGACTTGTTCCGGCATCCACGATGCCGCCAGTCCTTTGGCCAAAGGGTATGCGGAACCGTGGACCCCGGCACAAGGCCGGGGTGACGAAGAGGTCAACGGCGCTGCAAGGTCACGAAGCTGTAGCCGTCATGATCTTTGCGGAAGATTTCCTGCCAATCGGCGGGATCGAATGCCGGCACCGTCGCATCACCCTCCGGCACAGCATGAACCTCCGTCAGCTCCACCCGGTTGGCGCGGGGCAGGAACAGCGCGAACACCTCCGCCCCGCCGATCACCG